>JACCTS010000479.1 GCA_013812245.1 Rubrobacter sp. | reverse complement strand
CTCGACCGTCCCTGCCCCGACCGTCCCTGTAGGGGCGCGCTCGGGGCGTCCGCAATCTCCGGAGCCTTTCGGAGCCTGCGGAAGAGTCTCCACTACCATACCTTTTCATCGGGGGAAACCTTGCTGGCTTTCACGACAAGAGAAGACGTAAACAGCGAAATTGATGACCGTACCGGCGTCTTTGCCCGCGCTCGACGGGACGGGGCGTTCACATCGGTGTTCGCCGAATCCGGCATCCTGGTTCGGCCGCTTGATGATGTGGATCTCGGTCGCGTCCAGGATCTCAGGAGCGTCGTTCGCTGGTCGGCGGACCCGCGGGCTTTCGACCTTCTGCGCGGCTCGCGCGACGCCCGTTGGACGGTGGCCGAGGCGCCGAACGGCTCGCTCGCGGGGATGGTCGGCGCCGTGCCGCTGGGCGCCGTCGGCGTCCTCTGCCATCTGGCCGTCCATCACGACTACCGGGGGCTCGGGCTCGGAGCGGGTCTTAGCTCCTGGGCCATCGCCTACCTGCGTTCCCGGGGCGCACGGCTCATCCGTCTGTACTCCACCCGCCGGGCCGAGGGACTCTACCTCTCTTTGGGCTTCGAGCTCGTCGCGCCGCGCACCGTGTACCGGCTGGAGGAGACACCACGCGGAATGCTCCGGCGGGAGCGTACCGGCGGGCATAGGGTCGAGACCATGCTGCTGGGTGATCTGCCGGAGGTCTACGGAGCGGACCGCTGGTCCTACAGAGCCGACCGTTCGGCGCTGATCTTCGCGGCTTTGAGGCTGTATCCCGGTGGGGGTCTCGTCGCCCGGGACGCTTCGGGCAGGGTCAAGGGGTTCCTGGTCCGGAGTTCCTCTCCCGGTGCTACTCGCATCGGACCCTTCCTGGCCGCGACTCCTGACGTGGCCCGACAACTCCTATCCCGCGCCCTGTGCGATGGCGGTCGCGGACGCGACTGCGCCGGAACCCCGTTCGAGGTGATCGTTACCGGAGCCGGGGAGAGCCCGGCGCACGACCTCTTCGAGGAGTTTGGCTTCAGGGACCGTGCGGACCGGCTTCGGATGGAGCTTGGCGAAGCTCCGACCCTCCGACCGGCTTCGTCCGGCGGCCTCACCGACTACGGCACCACACCGTATCTGGCGACTTAGCCAGCCGTCGGCTATCAGCTGCTTTCCAGAGGAGGCACCGGCATGCGCATGAGCGGGCTCTTTGGCCGGACGGCGCGCGAGGCTCTGGCAGGGGTGGAGACGAAGGGGCACGAGTTCCTGCTTCGGGGCGGTTTCGTCCGGCAGCTCACTTCCGGGATCTTCGGTTACTTGCCGCTGGCGAAGAGGACGATGCGCAAGATCGAGGCCATCCTGCGCGAGGAGATGGAGGCCATCGGCGGGCAGGAGATAGAGATGCCCGTCGTCCATCCGGCGGAGTTTTGGAAACGGACCGGGCGCTCGCGATAACCCATGAGGAGGTGGTCGCGGCGCTGGCGGGAGGGGGAATCCGAATGCTACCGCCAGCTACCCGCGCTCGTCTACCAAATCCAGACGAAGTGGCGCGACGACACGCGTCCCCGGGCCGGCCTCATCAGTACCCGCGAGTTCACCATGAAGGACGCCTACAGCCTGGACCGGCAATACCAGGCCCAGTACCGGGCATACTTCCGTATCTTCGGGCGCTGTGCCCTGCCCGCCATCGCGGCCGAGTCCGACGTCGGCATGATGGGCGGCAGCATGGCTCACGAGTTCATGCACCTCTCGCCTGTCGGGGAGAACACCATCCTCCTTTGCGACGGATGCGGCTACACGGCGACCCACCAGATGGTGCGGTTCCGCAAGACGGCGCCCGAGCCGGAGGAGCCGAAGCCCGTAAGGTGGCCACGCCGGGCGCGGACACCATCGACTCCCTGGCCCTACTCCTGGACGTCCCGAAGTCCCGCACGGCGAAGGTCATCTTTGTGGTCGCCGAGGAGGATGGGTTGGAGAGGTTCGTCTTCGCCGTCGTTCGGGGCGACATGGACCTGAACCAGTCCAAGCTGGCGAACGCGGTGGGGGCGAGCGCGCTCCGTCCCGCGCGGCTGGGGGAGATCCGGACCCGCAGGGCGGAGCCGGTCGTGGCCGGGCACGGAACGCCCGCTATCGTAACAGCAGCGAAACATATCGTTAAACGTGACGCAACTTTCCATCCGTATAATGCGGGCCGTGGTTGGGAAAGGTCGGACCAGGGTGAGGCGTCACGTCGGGTTCGCGCTGTTGGTTTTCGCGATGATCGTCGTCCTCGCGGGCTGTGGGAAGGCTCTTTCGGCGGGGGGTCGAATGGGGAGCGGGGAGCGGAGGCCGCCGAGGTCCACGGGGTCGCCTCCGGCGTTGGGGAGCGGACAGAGGCGACCGTCGGGGCGTCCTCGGAGGTCGGGTGGACCAAGACGTTGGATTCCTTGGGAAGGGACGGTGGACCGGATGCTTCCTTCGTCACCGACCGGTTGGCGGGTGGGGGAGACGGCCGCGAGGCGAACCGCATCCTCGCCGTGCGTTTCGGGGAGCACGAGGACTACGAGCGGGTGGTCTTGGATCTCGGCACGGGCGCCGAGCCGGCAAGGACGGCCTCCGAGTGGACGCTGACCTGTTCGACTAAAGACGGCACCTTGCGGGTTGCCTTCCCATCGGTCGCGGAGACGCGCGTCTCGAACGGGCCTCTCGGCGGCTCGCTGCTGAAGAGCTTCTACATGGTCCGCGCGCCGGAGGAGGGCATGTTCGTGGACTTCTTCGTGCGGGAAGGTTTCCGTTACCGGGTGCTGGAGCTTTCGGACCCGGCCCGTATCGCCGTGGACTTCCGGCCTTCGGGCGATCCGCTGAAGACCCCGCTTCCGGCCAGGGGCGGCAACACCGTCCTCGTCGAGCCGCGCAGGGGAGATGAGGTCGGAGACCCCTTCACCGTGAGCGGCTACTCCCGCAACCCGGAGGCGGCCAACTCCGTCGTCCTGACGGGCTCCGACGGAGCCGTGAAGGTCCAGAAGACGGTGCATGGCAACGACTGGACCGCCACCTGGGGCTACTTCGAGACGACCCTGGATCCCTCTCCCCTCGAAAAGTGTACAACCCTCGAAAAGCGTGCAATCCTTCAGGTCGGCGCCCATAGCGCCAGCGATGGTTCGTTCGAGGGGATCGAGATCCCGGTAAGAGGGGGCCAGGGATGACGAGCAGCGGAAGACCCCGCTCTCGAAAGCGGGAAAGGTTATCCGATAGAGCGGATGAAGTGCGCGGGGTCTAGCTCTTCCCCGGTCGCCCGCAGCACGGTGTCCCGCCAGTTCTCTCGGGCGCCGGGGCCGAAGAAGGACTCAAGCAGGTAGCGGCCGGCGGCCTCGCTTTCGTAGAAAGGTCCGTGGGTCACGTAGGTCTCCAGATGGTCCCTGAGTTGGGCGGCGATGAGGGCGCCTAGCACGTAGTTGTGGTAGTAGACGGGGGCGACGGCGACGTGGATCTTGGCTGCCCAGTCCGGCTCATCCCGTCCGGGCGGACGCTCGACAAGCTGTATCCGCTCGACGAGATCCCACCACGCATCGTTCAGGTCTTTGCGGTCAGGGTCTTCGTACAGTAGCTGCTCGAAACGGTACATTACGAGCGTCCAGCGGGTGAAAATGAGCCCTTCAGCCCTCTTGCGCTCGGCAAGCCTCTTCCTATCGGCATCCAGTTCCTGCTTCGGGACGCCGGTGATCTCGCGCAGCCAGCCCGGGTCCCCCGCCAGGGAGCCCATCATGAGCGCGATGGCCTCGGTCGTGCAGAGGTGTGAGTAGGTGCGCAGGAGGTACGGGAGGTTAGGGTTGATGTGCCTGTCGTAGACGGCGTGGCCGAACTCGTGGAGCAATGTGTTCGTCCAGTACGCGTCGGGCTGCGCGTTCGCCAGCACCCGCACGTCATAGGGATACTCGCGTCCGATCGAGATGCAGAATGCGTGCTGGCTCTTGCCGGCCCGCTCGTAGAGGTCGCTCTGGGCCATCACGCCGCGCACGTCGAGGCCCAGGAAATCGTAGGTTCTCCGGGTGAGATCCTCCACGTCCGCGTCCGCGAAGTAGCGGTCCACGTCGAGGTCCGTGCTCTCCAGGGGCTCCTGGAAGAAGGGATCCGAGAGGTGCCAGGGCATGATGGTATCCGCGCCGAACCTCGCGCCCAGATCCCGATCCAACGTCCGCTTGAGATCGGCGAACGGGGCGTCTGTTTCGGATTGCAGGCGGTCCATGATCCCGGCGAGTTCCTCGGCGTCTATGTCCTGCAGATCCAACGCCCGCTCGTAGTGATTCCGGTATCCGGCATCGCGGGCCAGTCGGTTGCGAAGGCGGGCGAGCTCGCGCACCGTCTCCTCGACCTCGCGCCCGACGGTCTTCGACGCCTCCCACGCCTCGCGTCGGAGAGACTCGTCATCCGAAGCGCGCAGTATCTCGCGCACCTCGTTCTCCCCGGCCTCCTTGCCGCCGACTGTCCCCCGGTGGTTGCCGTAGACGGCGTTGGCTTCAGCCTCAAGCTCTTCGATGCGCCCCAGAACCTTCGGGTCGCCCTGGCTACCGGCGAAGGTCCGGTACAGGACCTCCACCTGCCGGTTCAAGAGGGAGTCATCGAGGGAGCTGAGGTCTTCGTGCCACGCCTTCACCTGCTTGTACTCATCACGATCCGCGAAGAGGGCGTTGTACTCTTCGCCGGCTTCGATCATCTCCTTCTGGGCCTCTTCGGTCCCCGTAGTGGAAAGCGCCCACCATGCTTCGCCGATTCGTTTCTCTACCGGGGCGAGGCGATTCTCAAAACTGGCGATAAAGGTCTGTATCTCGGTGTGTGAAGACAAGGAGTTCTTTCTATCAGGTTTCTGTGGGTGTCAGCGGGTGCGGGCGGCTTCTTCGCGGCGATTGCCCATGTAGATGACGACCAGCAATATGATGATGCCAAGGGTGCAGAGTTGGAGCATGGTCGGCGGTCCGCCGCGGTTGCCCACCACCAGCGTCGCCACGAAGACCAGCGCCAAGGCCGCGTACCCGGCGGCCCGGAAGGCGAAGTACGATGCCAGGAGCCCGACCAGCGTGTAGAAAACGAACATGAACGGTGCGAGCGTGGTCGCCCACGCCGCAAAGGATGGGGGCGTATCGATCCCCGTGGCCCATCGTCCTACCTGTCCGACCACCAGGAGCGCCAGGAATGCGGCGACGAAGCAGATCGCGCCGCTCCTCCAGGTTATGGGCTCGGGATCGAAGTAGTGCGGCTCGTACCAGCGGGCCTCGCGCTCGACGTACCGGCCCCGGCGATGCCCGCCGTCGTCACGTCCCCTGCGGGAACTCCGTTCGCGGCTCCCACCTTCTTTTCTCCTGAAACGGTCCCGCAGGCGCTCTCCGAGGCCCGGGCCGCTGGAGGCGCGCTCGCGGCGCTTGGCGGAGAACTCGTCTTCGAGGCTGTCCCAGTCTATGCCTTCGAGGCCGGAGAGCTGGTCGGCGGCGTGGGCGAGATCTAGCGCCTCGTTGTGCTGGCGGCGGCGGTCGGGGTCTGCGAGAACGGCGTGGGCCTCTTGCAGCAGGGCGAAAGCCTCCGTGCTCCCTGTCGGATGGTCGGGGTGACGCTCCTTGGCGAGGCTGCGGTATGCGTTCCGGATCTCCGCCTGCGACGCACCGCGGGAGACGCCGAGCACCTCGTAGTAGTTGACAACTTCCGCCATCGTGCCCCTATTCTAACCCACGTGTTCCGTCCGGGTCCGTGGCCCCTTCCTCATTCACCGCTCCCTGCAGGGCAAGATCTATCTCCTCCCGACACCTTGCGTCTTGTTCCCTGTTCGCAGCCTCCCGAAGCGCCGTCATGGCCTCTGGATTTCCGAACTCACCGAGCGCCCACGCGGCGTGAGAGCGGACCAGAGGCGACGAGTCCTCGCGCAGGGCCGTGACGAGAACCGGCACGGCTACTGTCAGCTTCAGGTTCCCGGCTGCCACGCAGCAGTTCCGCAGGATGCCGGCCCGTCCGGGACGGGTGAGGGGCGTACCGGCGAAGTGCTGCTTGAATTCCTCCTCGTCGCGGATGCCGAGCGTCTCCACGATGTCCAGGTACGGGCCGTACCCCGATTCCGCCGAAAACTCCGGCCAGTGGGACTTCGTGGCCTTCGTTTTGTTGTATGGACAGACCTCCTGGCATACGTCGCAGCCGAAGGCCCAGTCGCCGACCAGCGGGCGCAGGTGGCGGGGGATCTCGCCGCGGTTCTCGATGGTCAGGTACGAGATGCAAAGCCGGGCGTCCACCACGCCGGGTGCTTTTATGGCGCCTGTTGGGCAACGGTCCATGCAGCGGGTGCAGCGTCCACAGGTTCCAGTGCCAGGATCGTCTGTCTCCAGTTCGAGGTCCAAGATCAGGTCCGCTATAAAGAAGTACGATCCGATGTCATTGTTGATGAGGCACGAGTTCCGCCCAAAGAACCCGAGTCCCGCATGCTGGGCCGCCGAGCGTTCCAGGAGCGGCACGGCGTCCGTGAAGCCCCGCGCCTTGATCCTGACCCCAAGCTCTTCTTCCAATTCTTCCCGCAACCGGAACAGGCGCTTCTTGATGACCTCGTGGTAGTCCCGGCCCCACGCATACCGGGCTACCCTGCCGCCGCCCTCGTTCTCCGGGTGCTCTCCCGGATAGTAAGAGACGCCCAAAGAGACCACGCTCCTGGCGCTCTTCTGAAGCTTCTTCGGATTGGAGAGCAACTCGACGGGCCGGTGCATGTAGCCCATGTCGGCGGCCATCCCGGCATCCTGCCACTCCCGCAGCCGCTCGCCGCCTTCCTCCAGCGGCTCCGCGTCCGTCACGCCGACGAGGTCGAAGCCAGCCGCACGCGCTCGCTCCTCCAGGATGCGCCGAGCTTCTTCCGGGTTCGGAGTCGGGATGGAAGACATATCTGCCCGATTTTATCCGTAAGATTGGGGGATGAAGGCGTGGGGTATGCAATCTCGAAAGCGTATATCATTACTGTAAGGTTGGAAGAAGATGCAAGGAGGAGAGAGAGTGGCTATTTCTAGCGTAAACCCGGCGACGGGGGAGGAGATCCGGACCTTCGACGCGCTGACAGATGATCAGATAGACGAGAAGCTCCAGCGCGCCGCCGACACCTTCAGAGAGTACCGGAAGACCTCGTTCGAGGAGCGGGCGCGGATATTGAGCCATGCGGCGGAGATCCTGGATGGGGAGGCCGAAGAGTTCGGGCGCCTCATGACGGGCGAGATGGGCAAGACGCTTGCCGCCGCGACCGCAGAGGCCCAGAAGTGCGCCCGGGGCTGCCGCTACTACGTGGAGAACGCCGAGCGCTTCCTGGCCGACGAGAAGATAGAGATTGAAGGCGCCGACGCGTACATCCACTATCAGCCGCTCGGCCCCATTCTGGCCGTCATGCCCTGGAACTTCCCGTTCTGGCAGGTCTTCCGGCACGTCGCGCCGGCGCTGATGTCCGGGAATGTGGTGCTTTTGAAGCACGCCTCGAACGTGCCGCAGTGCGCCCTGGCGATAGAGGACATAGTGCGTCGGGCCGGCTTCCCCGAGGGAGCAGTCCAGACTCTGCTCATCGGATCCTCGCAGGTGCAGGCCGTGATAGACGACCCGCGCGTGCGGGCGGCGACGCTCACCGGCAGCGAGGGAGCCGGTCGTCAGGTCGGCAGCGAGGCCGGGGAGAACATCAAGAAAAGCGTGCTCGAGCTCGGCGGGAGCGACCCGCTCATCGTGATGCCCTCGGCGGACATGGAAGCCGCGGTCACGGCGGCCGTCACCTCGCGCACCCTTAACAACGGCCAGTCGTGCATCAACGCCAAGAGGATCATCGTGCACGACGAGATAGCCGAGGAGTTCGAGGACCGCTACGTCGACGCCATGGCCGCTCTCAAGGTCGGGGACCCGATGGACGAGGACACAGACATGGGCCCGCTTGCCACCTCGGACATCCTGGAAGATGTGGACGGGCAGGTCAGGAAGAGCGTCGAGGCCGGGGCCAGGGTGCTCACCGGCGGGGAGCCGCTAGATGGGCCGGGCAACTTCTACCCGCCGACCGTGCTGACGGATATCCCCGAAGACTCCCCGGCGCACCGGGAGGAGATCTTTGGCCCCGTCGCCTCGATGTTCCGCGCGCGGGACATCGAAGACGCCATCCGCATCGCCAACGACTCCGACTTCGGGCTCGGCTCCAGCGCCTGGACGAACGACGACGAAGAGCAGCGGCGCTTCGTCGAGGAGATAGAGGCAGGCATGGTCTACATAAACCGCATGACCGAGTCCACCCCGGAGGCTCCGTTCGGGGGCGTCAAGAACTCCGGCTACGGGCGCGAGCTCTCCCACTTCGGCATCCACGAGTTCGTCAGCGTGAAGACGGTCTGGATTGACCGCAGCGAAGAAGCCGCCGCCGGGGTCGAGTAGCCACGAACAAGTTTCGACCGCGCCGCGTGAAACTTCTTGCTGACGTTTGGCGGGCGGCGGGATAAGTTATGAGGCAATGAACGAGACCAGCGACAGTCGGCCTCCGGGCGTGAGAGGCGCGCTATGATCGCGCTGCGTCTCCTGGGCATCGGGGCGATCTACGGCCTCGCCTTCGCGATCGTGAAGTCGCTCTTCCCGAGCCCGCTCATCCTGCTCACGCTCGATGGGGGAGACAGAACTGTACTCGCCCTGTTCTACATGGGCGTCGGACTTGTGGCCGGCCTGATCTCCGGCCCCGTCTTCGGCGGCTTGCTTCTGTCGAGGCGACGCTCTGGCCCCGGCGAGACCTCCGGCGGAACCCGGCTCGCCCTCAGCCTCGGGCTCGGACTCCTGATGGGCGCGGTCTCGGGCGTACTCACCCTCGCCGCCTACTCGGCGGGCCTGCTGCCCTCGGGCGACACCCTCGACCCACTCAAGCTCATACGGGCCTCCAACTTCCCCACGGGGACGCCGCTCCTCATCGCCTGGACTATCTTCCGAGATCTCCTGCCCGCCGGGCTCACCGGCCTCTTCCTCTCCCCGGTGGGCGGCGGATTCTTGATCCGGCTCTACGAAGCCGGACGCCCGCTCGTGCAGAAGACCTATGACGAAGACTTCTAGGCTTCAGACTACAGGAACAATGCAGAGCTGTCACCGAAAGACCTGAAACCTGATAACTGTAACCTGGATCTAAATGATGCTGACGAGCGGGGAGATTTTGCACTCCGCCAGGGCGTAGTCATCGCTCTTGCGAGCGGAGCGGACGATGTACTCCAGGCAGTTGGCCCGGCAATCCACCTTGCCGCACGGGATCTCTATGGTTCCCAGATCCTCTATGATGCGCACCACGGGGTCCAGGTTGTCGCCCGGCGTCGCGTCCAACCGCCGGACGTACTCGCCTTCCTCGAAGTGATGCCGTCCGTAACGGAACATCGTCATGCGTAAATTGTACACTGGTTTGATCTGGATCACGTATATGCAAGGAATAGGGAGGGGATTTGAGAATCTACATCTCGGCGGACATGGAGGGCGTCACTGGGGTCACGCACCCCGAGGACGCTCTGAGGATTGTAGCTGCCCCTTTTCCCCCTGCAAATACCCATTTTCATAGGCGAACGATAACACAGTTTTGAAGCTATGGCGACACGTTTTTCTGTCAAAATCACTGTCAAGTGCGGTGGGAAAATTAGAACAGGCGGGAAGAAAGCCAGCTTATGAAAAGACCGACCACGATTGCGAGGATAACGCTGCCTCCAATTATCTTACGCGCTGAAACGATGCCGTTGTGACGGTCCACGCCGTCACCTATTGCAAAGGTGCCACTTGGGAGCAACCGCCTGCGTAATACGTAGAGCCCCGGATAACAGAGAGCCACCAAAAGAATACCAGTCAGCACCGACAACAGGAGTGATTCTCCGGGGTCAAGAGCACGTAGGCTCGTCAACCAGATTTGTACGGGCAAAATCAGCAGGGTTACGATGAAGACGTAAACCAACATCATCTTTAAACCCAAGCCGACCACAGGTGAGTACCATTGGCGAATACCAGAGAAATACTCATCTAATCTACCCGACGAATGGAAAACGTCCTTTTCGTTTCCTGATACCTCGTACTCAACCGGCTCTAGGTAGTGCGGGTTTTGAAACTTGACCTGTATCCGTGGGTCGCTACGGTAAGACGTTTCAATCCAGATGGACGTGATTTGTCTCTGCTTACTGTTCTGGATACCAAGTACCTCGTCAGCAGACTCGCAAGTGATGGATGAATTATCAGACAAGCCGACCGTATACTCAAGGTTCTCCGAATCCGTCAGTTCTCGCATGAGCTTAACCAGTTGCCTAAACTTCTGCTCGTTTAGCAGGAACGCAATCTTTGGGGCTCCGGGTTTCCTTGTTCTGGGGGACACCACAGTATTCTAATGCCTACTACCTTTGTTTTGCAGGGCAGAGGTTTATTCCAGCAAGCTACGGCGCATAATGAGAACATGGGTAAAGTATTGATAGCCATAATCGTTATAGCAATCATAGCCGTCGCTGTGTGGTGGGTGCTGTCTCGTAGACGCACGTAGCTGTACATCACAGCCTACGGATTGTAGGTGAGGATGTGGTCTGAATTGACCGTGAGAGACGGCTAGATTAGCTCCTGTGGTCCTGCATGTTGCGGAGTAGGTGATGTCCTTAGACAGCGTGGCGTGCATCCTCTTAACCGTCTGAGGTAGCATCCCGGCGGCGTGCTTCTCTTGATAGAAGGACTGGACGTGCAAGGCATTCAATTCCCGGAGCTTGATGTAACCCAACGCGGGAGAGATGTGCTTCCGTGCGTACAGGACTCGCAGGGAATAGCTGGACTCGGATACGGTGCTCTTGGTGGCGGTCAACCAATCCGATAGATGTTGTCCTACCGTGAGCTTTTCGGTGTCCTCTAGCAGACCGACCGCTTGTGCTTCCAACACCTTCTCTAGTTTCGCCTTAACGTCTTTTCTCTTGGTGGCGTAGATGTACTTAGCCTTCCCTGTGGCGGTTACGTATTGGGCTACCCAACGCCCGTCATTCCTCTGGTAGATGCTCGCCATTCTGTCTCTCCTTCTGTCAAATCTTCTGTCAAACGGGGTAAAAAGCGTAGTTGGAGGTCCACGCGCCATGTGCTTAATGGTCATGTTATGGTTCTCCTGCTAGGAAGAAATACCTGCAAATCATGGGGAGGGGATTGATGAAGGTCTACATCTCGGCGGACATGGAGGGCGTCACGGGGGTCACGCACCCCGAGGACGTGATACCGGGCCGCTCGCAATACGAGCGTTTCAGGAGGTTCCTGACCGCCGACGTGAACGCCGCCATTGACGGGGCGGCCCGCTCCGGAGCGTCGGACTTTCTGGTCAACGAGGCCCACGACGGGATGCGCAACATCGTCCTCGAAGAACTGGACCCGCGGGCTGAGGTGATCGTCGGCCAGCGCAAGCCGCTGGTGATGGTGGAGGGCATCGAGGACGCGGACGTGGCCTTCTTCGTCGGCTACCATGCCAGGGCCGGCGTGGAGGGCGTCCTCAGCCACACGTACAGCAGCCCGACCGAGGTGATCGGGGTTCAACTCAACGGCGAGCCGTGCAGCGAGGCCAGGATGAACGCAGCCTTCGCCGGCTCCCTGGGCATCCCCGTCGGGCTCGTCACCGGCGACGACCGCACCTGCGAGGAGGCCGAATCGCTTTACGTGGGCGTGAGGACAGCAAGGGTGAAGATCGCCATAGACCGCTACACGGCCTGTTGCCTGTCGCCAGACGCGGCACGCATCCTCGTCCAGGAGACGGCGGCGGATGCGGTCTCCGGGGTGGATGATCTCACCGCCTACGCCCCGGATGGTCCGTACACCTTCACCATCGAGTTCGCAACCGCCAGCACGGCGGCGGGCGTGCTCCACTTTCCCCAACTGGAGCGCATTGGTGATCGGGTCGTCTCCTGGACGCACGAGGACTACGCTACGGCGTACAGGATGTTCATCGGCGTCATGAGCATGGTCCACAGCGACCCGGACTACGGTTAGGAGCCGCCTGTGAGCCCCGCTTTCTACATCGTGGACGTATTCGCCGAGCAAAAGTACGCCGGAAACCAGCTCGCCGTGGTGCTCGACGCGGGTGGCCTCCTGGGCGACGAGATGCAGGCCATTACGGGTGAGTTCGGTTTCTCGGAGACGAGCTTCGTGCTATCGCGGGAGGCGATGGACGGCGGCTACCCGGTCCGCATCTTCACGCCCGGCGGCGAGGTGCCCTTCGCCGGCCATCCCACGCTCGGGACGGCGGCCGTGATCCGCCAGGAACTCCTGCCTCCGGAAGCGGATGACGTGGCCCTCGACGTGGCGGCCGGCCGAATTCCCGTCACCTTCGGGGATGTACTCTGGATGCGCCAACTCGCGCCCACGTTCGGCGAAACCCTCGATCCTTCGCTCGTCGCCCGCACCCTCGGCCTCGAAGCGAGCGACCTCGACGAGCGCCATCCCGTTCAAGTAGTCTCTACAGGCCTCCCCACCATCATCATCCCGCTCGAGAACCTCGATACTCTGAAGCGTTGCCGGCTGGACCGGGGGCAGTACCGCAGGCTGGTGGACACCGCTGGCAGCGCCAACCTCTACGCCTTCTGTCCCGAGCCGCACGAAGTGACGGGCGACCTCGCTGCCCGTATGTTCGCCGACGACCTTGGCGTGCCGGAGGACCCGGCGACGGGGAGCGCGGCCGGATGCCTCGCCGCTTACCTCGCGGAGCACAGCTACCTCGGCGACGGTTCCGTGAATATCTGGCTGGAGCAAGGCTACGAGATCGGGCGCCCGTCGCTCCTCTACCTCCGCGCTGAGAAAACCCCAGAAGGCATCATCGTCGAAGTCGGCGGCAAGGTGCAGATGGTGGCAAGAGGGGAGTTGCTATGATGTGGGTGGGTCCAGAGAGGAAGAGCTTATGCGCTACGTGGTGATTGCGTCGCCGTGGGTGAGACGAAGGAAGAAGCATTGCGCTTGATCGGGGAAGCTGGCAAGTTGCACCTGGAAGGGCTGCGCGAGGACGGACTGCCGATCCCCGAGCCCTCCTCCAGTAGCGAGTACGTAGATGTTGGAGCCGCATGAAGACTACGTCCGCAAAGATACTCGGGTTGATGTGAAAAGGAGACTTCCGTGAGCGGAGGAATCTATCTCATGCGGGATGATGGGGAGCTTGTCGAGATGAACGAGCGTGGTTACGACACCGAGGCTCTATTGCAGGGGTACCTGGCTCGTCACCCCGATCTTCTGGCCGGGGATCAGATAGACAGCACTGCGCCAAGACGGTGGTTGCTCGTTGCACAAGAAGCACCGCTGGCGTCCGAGGATGACGGCGCCGGGCGGTGGTCAGTGGACCACCTGTTTCTGGATCAAGACGCCGTGCCGACTATCGTGGAGGTCAAACGCAGCACCGACACTCGCATCCGCCGCGAGGTCGTCGGCCAGATGCTCGACTACGCCGCGAACGGAGTAGCCTACTGGTCGGTAGACAGGCTCAGGGCGGAGTTTGAGGCGAATCCGGAGTCCGAGCAAGACATCTCGGACCTATTGGAAGATCCCGAAGCCGATCCAGAGGAATTCTGGCAGAAGGTCAAGACCAACTTGAAGGCCGGTAAAGTGCGTCTGGTCTTCGTGTCCGACAAGATTCCCGACGAACTCCGCCGCATCGTGGAGTTCCTGAACGAGCAGATGGACCCGGCGGAAGTTCTGGCCGTGGAGATCAAACAGTACGTCAGCCAGGACTCGAGCTTGAAAACACTCGTACCGCGCATCATCGGCCAGACAGTGAAGGCTCAGGATAACAAGTCCGGCGGCGCTCGAAGCAGTAGAAAGTGGGATGAATCTTCCTTCTTCGAGCGGCTCGAAACGGTTCGAGGCAAAGAAGAAGCAACCATCGCCAGGACTGTACTGGAATGGGCGAGGCGTCGAAACATTCCAGTTCGTTGGGGTACCGGGGGTACAGATGGATCTTTCACGCCGACCCTCGAGTACGCAGGCTCGCAGCATCAGGTAACCGGCATCTATACGGACGGCACCGTGGAGATAAAGTTCGCTCACATGCAGTGGAAGCCACCGTTCGATGAAGAGTCCAAGAGGATCGAACTCAGAAACCGCTTGACCGAGATAGAGGCCATCGAGATTCCCGAAGCGCACGTGACCAACAAACGACCCTGGTTCTACCTGTCGAAGCTCAGGAAGCGCGGCGACCTGGATCGTTTCTTGGGCGTACTCGACTGGTTTTTTCAAGAGGTTAGAGAGTCGAAACCTCTATGAGCGCAGACGCCTTTCAACCCGAACGCTACCGGGGGTCTCTTCCCGTTCCTCGCTACCGCTGACGCGCTCGGCGCGGCGGTGGAGTTCATGGTGCCGGGGTTTTCGCGCCGCTCGAAGGCGTGGTCGAGGACGGGCCGCACGGTCTGGAGCCAGGACAATGGACGAACGACCCTTCAATGACACTGTACATGGCGGAGGGCCTGATCCAAAGTCCACGCGGAGCGTCCCTGGCCCATCTTTCGCAACACTTCGCAACAGTCTGGTAACAGTTTGCTGAAAACGCCTCGTTTTCCTTTGAAACCCCCCGATCAGGGTGGTAGCTTCGGGTGTGTGCCGTTGGCATATAGAGATTGCAAGTTCGAGTTGTGGCCGGACGAGGTCTGGCTGAGGAAGATCGAGAGGAGGTGACCGGAGATGGGCGGAGCGATGATCGCGCGGATCGGGATGAACGGCAAGGTTTTGGCGGCGCGGCGAAGGTTTGATGGTGCGCTCGGGCGGTTGCGGGCCGGCGGGTGGCCCATCTTGCAGACGGCGGTGGCGGCGAGCCTAGCGTGGACGCTGGCCTCGATGGTACTCGGGCACGAGCGGCCGTTCTTCGCGGCCATAGCGGCGGTCGTCTCGCTCGGCGTGGCGGTCGGTCGGGAAGGGCGACGGGCGGCAGAGCTGGTGTTCGGAGTGGCGTGCGGGTTGGCGGTGGCAGATCTCATCGTGCTCGCCATCGGGACTGGGCCGGTTCAGATCGCGGTGGTCGTCGCCCTGGCGATGGGGGCTGCGGTGCTGCTTGGCGGTGGGACGCTGCTCGTCACGGAGGCTGGCGTCACGGCCCTCTTCACGGTGATGCTCGACCCTTCCACCTCCGGCACGTCGCCGGAGCGGTTCGTGGACGCGCTCGTAGGCAGCGGCGTGGCACTGGCGATCTCCGCTCTATTCCCCAATAGTCCCAGGCACATCGTCGAGCGGGCGGCCCATCCGATCTTCGGCCACCTCGCCGCCGTGCTGGAGGAGATCACGACCGCACTGCGGGCCCGTGATCTCGGGATGGCGGAGCGCGCGCTCGACCGGTCGCGGACGCTCGATGAGCAGGTGTGGGAACTCAAAGAAGCCCTCGACGCCGGCTACGGGACCGTCCGGATCTCCCCGCCCCGACGCCGGGATCTGGGATGCCTCAGCTATTACTCGACCGCCGCCGACCAGCTCGACCTCGCGGTTCGCAACACCCGCGTCCTCGCCCGCGCCGCCGCCAGCATGGTGCGGGAGGAGAAGCCCGCGCCGGAGCAACTCGTGGATACTATCTCCGGCCTCGCCCGCGCCGTGGAGGCACTGGGAGACTACCTGGAGGAGCCGGACCATCCGCTTCACACTCGTCACCTCGCGCTCCGGGCCGCCGAGGAGGCCACCATCGTACTGGAGGAGCAACACGACCTCGAAACCAGCGTCCTCGTAGGCCAGGTCCGATCCACCGCCGTTGACCTCCTGCGCGCCTCCGGCATGGACACGCACGCCTCCCTCGAAGCCCTCCGGGAAGCCGCCACCCACACCCCGGAACGCACCGTCCCGGTCGAGTAGCATGAAGTCGGAGGGCGCATCCGAAACGCGGATAAGAGACATCCAGCCGGGAGATTTCCCTGCTATCCGCCGCGTGGCGCGCGAGACGTGGGCCGTCACCTATCGCGGCATCGTCCCAGAAAGCGCGCAGGATGAATTCGTGCGCCGGGCGTATTCGGAGGAGTCGCTGGCGCGGCGGATGAAGGGCGGCGTCTTTCTGGTGGCGGAACTGAACGACGAGGTTATCGGGTTCGCGGACTTCTATTCGGATTCCGGGGAGGCGCGGCTGGCTGCAATTTACGTCCTCCCGAACGGACAGGGACGTGGCATCGGGACGCGGTTGCTGCGAATGGGGATTTCGCGGTTCCCGGCGGATATGAGGATCACGCTCCGGGTCGAGCGGGACAACCACCCGGCCCGGCATTTCTACGAAGCCCGCGGCTTCCAGGAGACCGGCGAGTTCACCGAGGACTTCTTCGGTCACGAGATGCGCGAGGTCGAGATGGTCCGCCTGCCACCGGAGACATCAGGCTAACGAACGCTCCACGCAACGCGCGTCTTGAGGCGCGAGCCGGAGGATGATAGCTTTCGCGTCGTGGACGGCACGTTGGCATAGTTTCCATGCTGAAACTAAAGTCCACGGACGCTATCTCGAGGAGCAATATCATGCCGGAAGCAAGTTCTCCTTTCCAAAGACCCGAATCACGGTTCTCTCCCGACACCACGCGTCGCCGGGACGATATGCGTGGGCGCGTGGCCCTCGTCACCGGCGTCGGGCGTCGTCGGGGGATCGGGTCGGCGATCTGCCGCTCTCTCGCAGCCCGCGGCGCCGATATCGTCCTTTCCCACTGGAAAGCCCACGACCGCGAGATGCCGTGGGCGACGGACGAAGAAGAGCCCGAAATACTCGTCGAAGAACTGCGCGCCGCGGGCGTCTGGGCGGAGAGTATCGAATTGGACCTCTCCCTGCCGGAGTCCCCGAAGCATCTCCTCGACACAGCGGAGGACAGACTCGGACGGCCCTCCATCCTCGTCAATAACGCCGCCCACTCGACCCGCGACGGCTACGAGTCGCTGGACGCGGAAACCCTCGATGCTCATTATGCCGTCAACGTGCGGGCGACGGTGCTGCTCTCCGTCCTCTTCGCCCGGCGCTTCGAGGCTGGCTCCGGTGGCAGGATCGTCAATTTTACTTCCGGGCAATCGCTCGGCCCTATGACCGGAGAGCTTGCGTATGCTGCGTCCAAAGGAGCCATCGAGGCGTTCACTCGTACCCTCGCTGCCGAGGTGGGACACAAAGGCATCACGGTAAACGCCGTAAATCCCGGTCCCACGGACACTGGCTGGATGTCCAAAGAGGTGAGGAGGGAAATCTCGCCGAAGTTCCCGCCCGGACGCATCGGTCAACCAGAGGATGCGGCGCGGCTCGTGGCCTTTCTGGCTAGTGACGAGGCGCAGTGGATCACGGGCCAGGTCATCCACTCCGAGGGCGGATTTTTGCGCGAATAGTGAGTTGGGGATCAAGGCCCATGTCTTCTCGATCCCCGAAAGCGTGGGTTATCATTGCGCGATGAAACCCGCCGGAAGTCTCCTGAAGCTCTTCGACGAAGAGGACGC
>JACCTS010000415.1 GCA_013812245.1 Rubrobacter sp. | reverse complement strand
GGCTTCCACGCCCCGATCTCCGTGGTGCGTATGGCGGTGGATGATGCTTACGGGGCGAAGGAGTGGCGCGAGGGCGAGGGCCTCGACGAGTTGGCGTACCGGACAGAGAAGATCTCACGTAGGGTCTGCCGCGGCGTCTCGGAGTTCGCCTTTGTCCAGGCGCGCAAGATGCGCGCGAAGGTCTTCGGTGGCCCGAAGTACACAGTCTCCCCCATCTACGAGGGGATGCTCAAGGAAGAGATGGACCGGGCCGCGGGCCTCAACAAGGACATCCGCTACGACCCGCAGCTTATAGACGCCACCTACGCCCTGCTCCTGACCACATACGGCGAGCCGCTCGTCATCCCGACCCTCAACCGCGACGGCGACTGCATCTCCGACCTGGTGATGCAGATGTTCGGCTCCATCGCGGGGGCTGAGTCGCTCCTTATCTCGCTCGACGAAGACGAGAACCCCGAGACCGTGATGGCCGAGGCCCCGCACGGCACGGCCCCTTCGCTCGAAGGCAAGAACGTCGCCAACCCGATGGCCATGATCCTGGCCAGCGCGGCCCTCATTAACTTCATGCACGAGGAGGAGGCGAGCCGCGTCTCACGCGCCATCTACGAGGCGACCTTTGAGACCATCCTGGAGGGCAGCCGAACCGCCGACCTCGGGGGCTCGACCGGAACCGCAGAGTTCACCGACGAGGTGATCCGTCACGTCAAGAACAAGCTCGAGGTGTGGAGCGCGCTGGCGTGAGCGCTTCGAGAGCCATCGGATTGAGTGCCATCTCGGGCCTGCGCTTGCTCTCCGGCCCTGCCTTCGTGAGCCGCGCCGCGAGCCGCGGTCGCCTCCACCTCGACGGAACCCCGCTCGGTTTCCTGAGCTCACCGCGTCTCTCGAAGGCGCTAACGATAATGGCGCTCGGGGAGCTCGTCGGGGATAAATTGCCCACGACGCCGAGCCGCACGGCATTGCCACCCCTTCTTGGCCGCGCGGTCTCCGGAGGTCTCGTGGGCGCGGCGCTGTTTGTATCGGAAGGACGCCAAACCTCGGCTGGCGCCATCCTCGGAGCCGCATCAGCGGTCATCGCGGCCTTTGCCGGAGAGCGGCTGCGCGCTGTCGCCGGAGAGAGTACCAGCGTACCTGACCTGCTCGTGGCCGTAGCGGAGGATGCCCTCGTCCTGGCTGTCGGGGCGTACTCGCTACGCCGCGCCCGGTAAGATACTGTCTGTCGGGCAACCCCGTGTTCGGGAGAGGAGAGAAGCCCATGACGGACGAGAGGCAGCGTCTTCGCACCACCTTCGACGGGGCGGCGCTGCTCTACGACGAGGTGCGACCGGGATACCCCGAGGCGTTGTTCGATGACGTGGTGGCCCTATCCGGGATACCGTCGGGAGGATGGGTGCTCGAGATCGGCTGCGGCACTGGCCAGGCCACGGCACCCCTCGCCTGCCGCGGTTACCGTGTCCTCTGCGTCGAGCTCGGCGAGAACCTGGCCGCCGTCGCCCGACACAACCTGGCAGGGTACCCGCTGGTAGAGGTACGAACCGGGGACTTCGAAAGCTATTCACTACCCGAGGACGCCTTCGACCTGGCCGTCTCGGCGACGGCCTTCCACTGGCTGGACCCAGAGATTGCATACCCGAAGGTCGCCCGGTCGCTTCGACCCGGTGGGACCATCGCCTTGTTCTGGAACGTACACGTCCACACCGACGCGGGCGAGGGTTTCTTTGAGGCCACGCAGGAGATCTACGCACGCGAGGCGCGGGAGATCTGGGATCACAGCTACGAGGGGCCTCCCCGGCCCGACGAGGTTCCCGACAAGACCGGTGAGATCGAGGGCTCCGGCGTCTTCGAGGCGGCGACCCGCCGCGATTACCGGTGGGATCAAGCCTACGACGCCGAGGGCTACATCCACGTCCTGAGCACCTACTCCGGCCACCGAAGCCTGAGCGAAGCTTCCCGTCAACGTCTCTTCCGCAGTATCTCCGACCTGATCGAAAGACAGTACGATGGCCGCATCGTCAAGGGTTACCTGACCACCCTGTTCGTGGCCCGTCGGCTGTGATCCTCCTTGAGGAAACCCTAGACGCCGAATCGGTCCAGCGTGCTCCGCACCGACCCCAGGTAGCCGCCGCCAAAATAGTAGGTGTGAACCAGAAGCGGGTAGAGATTGTACAGGTCGCGGCGTGACTCGAAGAAGCCCTCGCTTATCGGGCGCAGCTCCGCATACCGTTCGAAGAAGGGCCCGTCAAACGAGTTGAACAGGGAGATGAAGGACAGTTCGATCTCGGGGTCGGCGTGGTAGATGGCGGGATCAAGGAACGCGGTTATGCGGTCGCCCTTCGCCAGCACGTTGGCGCTCCACACGTCGCCGTGGATCAGGGCCGGAGGATTTGGCACCCCGATGAGATCGTCCAGCCGCCCCGCCAGCCGCTCCACCCGACGCAGATCCTCCACTGTCAGACGCCCTGCCCCATGAGCGACGTTCGCCAGGTAAAGCAACCGGTGATCCCGGAAGAACCCGGTCCAACTCTCCGTCCACGGGTTCGGCTGTTCCAGGTTGCCGATGAGCGTATCCCGCTCGTGGCCGTAGCGATCCGACGTGATGCCGTGCAGACCGGCGAGAAGTTCGGCGGCGTGATGCTCAGCGCCCTCGGAGAAGCGGCTGTCACCTTCCACGAACTCCATAAGGAGTAGCGTCTCGGAGCCGTGGAAGACCTCCGGGACGGGAAGATCGCTGTTCTCCCGTAAATACTGGAGCATGTATGCCTCCCGCTCCAGGTGCGACTCGCCCTCCCGGTCCACCTTGGCCACGAGCGGAGTGCCGTCAGCCAGCTCCGCCCGGTACACCTCGCCGATGCAGCCGCCTCCGAGAGGGCGGACGGAGAGCAGCCGCTTCCCGAGGTGCGTCTCGATACCCTCGGCGACGATTCTCTCAGCCACGTTCCGTCAGGT
>JACCTS010000413.1 GCA_013812245.1 Rubrobacter sp. | reverse complement strand
GTCATCATCGAGGCCGAAGCCTGCGAGATGGAGCACCCGCGCCCCCCGAACTTCACGTCGGACACTTTGTCTCCGTCGAAGGCTGCGTAGACCGTCACCTCGTCGCCGCACAGCGGGTTGAGGAGGTGCTCCTCGATGTCGGGGTTCTCCAGCTCGCCCCTGTTTCGTGGACGCTGGTAGTGGTCCATGATCACCTGCGTGTAGAGGTCCCGCATCATGCGAAAGCCCCGAAGAACTCGCGGGCGCGCGTTACGGCCCCGACCAGCGCATCTACTTCTTCCTCGGTATTGTAGAGATAGAAGCTCGCCCGCGCCGTCGCCGCCACGCCGAGCCGCCGCATCAGAGGCTGGCAGCAGTGGTGGCCGCTCCTTATGGCTATGCCCTCCTCGTCCAGAATCTGCGAGAGGTCGTGCGGGTGTACGTCCGGTAGCGAGAAGGAGACGAGGCCCGTCCGGTCCTCTTCCGGACCGTAGAGTACTATGCCCTCGATCTCCGATAGCCGCCGGTAGGCGTACTCTCCAAGCCTCCGCTCGTGCTCCCGGACGTTCTCCATGCCGAGCTCGTCCAGGTAGTCCACGGCGGCGCCGAGACCGATGGCCTGCGCGATGTTCATGGTGCCGGCCTCGAACTTGTGGGGGATGTCGTTCCAGGTGGAGTGATCGAGGTGGACCTCCCGGATCATCTCCCCACCGCCCAGGAACGGGTCCATTTCGTCAAGGATTTCGGGACGGCCCCACAGGAAGCCCACGCCCGTCGGGCCGAGCATTTTGTGCCCGCTCCCCGCGAAGAAGTCGCATCCCAGAGCCTCCACGTCCACCGGCAGGTGCGGCGCGCTCTGCGCCCCGTCCACCAGCATCAGGGCTCCGGCGTCGTGCGCCAGCTCCGCCAGGCGCTCGACCGGGTTGATGGTGGCGAGCACGTTCGAGGCGTGGATAACGGAGACGAGCTTCGTTCGGGGGCCGATCAGGCGTTCGGCTTCCTCCATGTCCAGCGTGCCGTCGTCCAGGATCGGGACGAAGCGCAGCTTCGCGCCGGTGTCCCGCGCCGCGAGCTGCCACGGCACGAGGTTCGAGTGGTGCTCGGCCTCGGTCAGCACGACCTCGTCGCCTTCCCGCAGGTTCTTGCGGCCCCAGGCGTGGGCGACGAGGTTTATGGACTCGGTGGTGCCGCGGGTGAAGATCAGGCCGCAGCTGTCCGGCGCGCCGAGGAAGCGTGCGATCTTCTCCCGCGAGCCTTCGTAGGCGGCCGTCGCTTCCTCGGCGAGACGATGCACGCCGCGCTGGATGTTTGCGTTGTGTTGCTCGTAATGCTCGGTGAGCGCCTCGATGACCCGGCGCGGTTTCTGGGAGGTGGCTGCGTTGTCCAGGTAGACGAGCTTCTTCTCGCCGACTCGTCGTTTCAGGATCGAGAAATCGTGCCGGATCTCCTGTACGTTGTACATGCTACCTCCTGCGGCGGCCTCTTCCTCCGCCAACCTTGACCCGCTTTGGGTTGAGCGCGACGTAGACGTTGCCGCCCTCGACTTTGACCTCGTGGGTGGGGACGGGCTTGACGGCGGGGAGCCCTTTGGCAGCGCCGCTCTTCACGTCGAACTTCGCGCCGTGGAGGGGACACCTTATCTGCGCGCCCTCCAGCCCGCCCTCGCTGAGGTACGCGAACTGGTGGGTACACACGTCCTCGAAAGCGAAGAACTCCCCGTCCACGTTGCATAAAGCGACCGGACGTTCCTCCACCCGGTACTGCTTCACCTCGCCGGGGGCGACCTCGTCCGTCGCGGCTACCTTGTGGAATTCGGCCATTTTCTCTAGGCCACCCGCTCCTCGAAGCCGAGCCCGATTTTGCCTTCGATGGCCCGGTCCAGCTTCTCTTTGAGGCCCTTGAGCGGGATGCGGCTCGTCACCTCGCCGAAGAAGCCGAAGACGACGAGCTTCTCGGCCTCGCGGCGCGGGATGCCCCGGCTCATCAGGTAGAAGAGCTCCACCTCATCCACCTGCCCCGTGGTCGAGCCATGCGAACACTTCACGTCGTCGGCCAGAATTTCGAGACGCGGCAGGCTCACCGCCATCGCGTCGTCGGTCCCGAGGATGAGGTTGCGGTTGGTCTGGTAAGCGTCGGTCTTCTGCGCGCCGGGCTCGACCCGGATGAGGCCGCTGAAGACGGCGAGCGATTCGTCGCGCAGGGCGCCCTTGTACAGCAGGTCCGAGTGCGCGTTCGGGGCGAGGTGGTCCTGCAGCGTGTGGTGGTCGAGGACCTGGTTGGAGTCCGCGAAGTACAGGCCGAGCATCTCCGAGTCGCTGCCCGCTTCGGCGAGGCCCGCGTCCACGTTGGTGCGCGAAAGCTCGCTTCCCAGCGCGACCACGAGGCTGTTTATGGTGGCGTCCTTGCCGGCCTCGCTGCGGATGGTGTTGAAGTGGAGCACGTTGCGGCCCCAGTTCTGCAAGGAGACGTAGCGCAACCGCGCGCCCTGCCCCACGTACAACTCGACCACGCCGTTGCTCAGCGCCGGCTCGTCGTCCTCGGTGCCGCTGGAGGCGTACTCGTCTATGTACGTCACGCTCGCGCCCTCTTCGACCACCACCAGCGTGCGCGGCATGGTGGCGCCGGTTGCGTCGAGCCAACGATAGCTCTGGATCGGGACTTCCACGTCCACGCCGCGCGGCACGTACAGGAACGACCCGCCCGCGAACAGCGCCGCCGAGAGCGCCGCGAACTTGTCGTAGTCCTCCGGCACGAGCCCGAAGAGCCTGTCCCTGACCAGGTCTTCGTGCTCCCGCAGCGCGGTGTGCAGGTCCGTGAAGATGACGCCCTTCCGCGCAAGCTTCTCGTCCATCCGCTGAAACGACGTCTCGGAGTTGTGCTGTACGAGCAGGGCGGAGTTCTCCTCGCCCTCCTCGATGAGTTTCTGGACGGCGTCCGGCAGGTCGCCCTCGCTCGACACGTCCGGGCTCGGGAGATAGGCGCTGAAGTCCTCGGGCCTCACGTCCGAGATGTCCGTGTAGCGCCACGCCTCGTCGCGCAGGGTGGGCATCGGTAGCTCCTCGAACGCCCGCCACGCCCCCAGGCGCTTCTCCATGAGCCAGCCTGGCTCGTCCTTGAAGGAGGAGAGGGCCTTCACCGTCTCCTCGCTCATCCCGCTACTCTTAAGGACCTCCGGCACGCCGTTCGCGCTCATGTATCACCTTTCCTCGTTCCGAAAACGGGGGGCGAGCCCTCAGAGAGAGCCCGCCCCACCCAAAACTTGCTCTGCGACTAAGGTTTGTGGCTCTAGCCGACCGAGCCTTCCATCTCCATTTGGATCAGGCGGTTCAACTCGATGGCGTACTCCAGCGGAAGCTCCTTGGCTATCGGCTCGATGAAGCCGTTGACGACCATCGCGATGGCGGCTTCCTCACTCATGCCGCGGCTCATCAGGTAGAAGAGCTGGTCCTCGCCGACCTTCGAGACGGTCGCCTCGTGCTCGGTGTTGACCTTCTTCTCCTCGATCTCGATGTACGGATAAGTGTCCGTCCGCGCGTTTTCGTCGAGGAGCAGCGCGTCGCACTCGACCCGGCTCTTGGAGTTGACCGCGCCTTCATGCACCTTGAGGAGCCCGCGGTACGTGCTCCGTCCCGTACCCTTGGAGATGGACTTGGAGGTGATGAGGCTGGAGGTATTCGGCGCGGCGTGGACGACCTTGCCGCCCGCGTCCTGGTGCTGACCGTCGCCAGCATAGGCGACCGAGAGGATCTCACCTCGCGCGCCCTCGCCGGTCAGGTAGACGGCCGGATACTTCATCGTGAGCTTGGAGCCCAGGTTGCCGTCAACCCACTCGACGGTGGCGTTCTCCTCGGCCACGGCCCGCTTGGTCACCAGGTTGTAGGTGTTGTGCGACCAGTTCTGGATGGTCGAGTACCGGATGCGCGCCCCAGGCTTGGCGATGAGCTCGACGACCGCCGAGTGCAACGAGTTCGAGGTGTACGTCGGGGCTGTGCAGCCCTCGATGTAGTGAACGGACGAGCCCTCGTCGGCGATGATGAGCGTCCGCTCGAACTGGCCCATGTTCTCCGCGTTGATGCGGAAGTATGCCTGCAACGGGATGTCTATGTGGACCCCCGGCGGGACGTACACGAACGAGCCGCCCGACCACACGGCGCTGTTCAAGGCCGCGAACTTGTTGTCGTCCGGCGGGATAATGGTCCCGAAGTACTCGCGCACGACGTCCTCGTGCTCCCTGAGGCCGCTGTCCATGTCCATGAAGATGACGCCGCTCTTCGTCCACTCCTCCTTCAGGGAGTGGTAGACGACCTCGGACTCGTACTGGGCGCCGACGCCGGCGAGCGACTCGCGCTCGGCCTGGGGTATCCCGAGCTTCTCGAAGGTGTTCTTGATGTCTTCGGGCACGTCGTCCCAGGAGCGGCCCTGGTTCTCCATTGGGCGGATGTAGTAGTAGATCTCATCGAAGTCCATCTCCGAGAGGTCGCCGCCCCACGTCGGGGTCGGCTTCTCGAAGAACGACTCCAGCGCCTTCAGCCGGAACTCCAGCATCCACTCGGGCTCGTCCTTGTGCTTGGAGATCATGGCGACGATCTCCGGGTCTATGCCCTTCCTCGGGGTCTTGAAGAAGTACTCCTCCGGGTCGTGGAACCCGAACTTGTACTCATCGAGCCCGAGCTGCTGAATAGTCTTGTCTTCTGGCATGTGCTGTCCCTTCCCCTAGCTCTGTGTCC
>JACCTS010000363.1 GCA_013812245.1 Rubrobacter sp. | reverse complement strand
CGCGAAAGGACTTTTCCAGCTTCCAGGCCGCCTCTCTACGGTTGGTACACGCGGAAGTAATCGAACTCGGAGGTGGCCTGCGGATCGTCGCCACCGTGTGAGATCAGGCCGATGCGCGGCTCCGTGTCCGCTGGTAGGGTCCACGTCCCGCCCCAGACCCAGTTCTCCCCGTCCCGGCTCGTGGCGGCCCGGAACTCGTGCTCACCGTTTTGCGGGTCGAGGCGGTGCGAGAGACGCAACCAGGTGGTGGCGTCCGGGGGGCCGATCAGCATTCCCCCGTAAGAGAGTCCCTCCGCGAACGGCATCTCCTTGCCGAATTCGGTCTGGCGCGTGTTCCAGATGGCGACGTGGGAGAGACGGAGGAAGTGGTCGTCGTTCACGTAGGCGACGAGCCCACCCTGCTGGTAGTTGCGGATCGTGTCCGTGCCAAGGTCTATGGTGAGCTTCGTCTCGACGGTGTACTCGCCCTCCGGCGCGGCGCGCAGCAACACACCCGCATCATTGCCCGTACCGGTGAGGTCAGCGGCCTGCGTCGGCCAGCGGAACACACCGTCCGTCTCCTGCGCGTCCGGGTCGGGACGCACGAACGTCCAAGCCGGGTCCAGCGCCCCGTCGTCGAACTCATCACCAAACGCCGGGCTCCCGACTTCCGGGGTCGCGGCCACGCTGGTATTCGGGGTGTAGAGTCTCACCGCGCTTACGTTGTCCACGTCGGCGCGGCCGCGCGCGGCTACGCCCGCTGGCCCGCTGGAGAGCGCCTCTGGAAGCGTGCGATCCGCCACAGCGTAGGGGTCTTGCAGCCGGGCGTCGGTGACTTCGACGGCCATCTCAGATCCGCGTACCTCGACGGCGACGTTGTGCCACTCGCCGAAGGTGAATCCGGCCGGGAGCGGGGTGCTCTGCTGACCAAGGCTCCGGCCGCCGGCCACCACGTCGGTCACCAGGGCGTTCGCGGCGCGGTCGAGCCAGGCGACAGCATAGTTGTTCGCATTCTCGTAGCGGACCACGACGCCGGCCGACCTGCCGCCCGCGAGCCGCAGGTCGGCCTCGACGCGGGCGTCGGGCGGGACCGCGGCGCGGTTGACGAGGAAGGCGCCGCGGTCACTCGCATCTTGCTGGCGGGTGAAGCCCTGTCCGTCCGCCTCCTTTGCGAGACGCCAGGCTCCGCCGGCAGATTCCCACCCTGTTCCCAAGGACGTGCCGCGATTGAACGAGTCGTTGACGGGGCCGTCCGTGACCGGAGCCGGTTGGGCGGTTTCGGAGGCCCACTGCCCGCCGCGGACGGTGGGCCAGCCGTTTATCCAGTCGAGCCGGTCGAGGAGCATGGGCCGCTCGTTGATGCCGAAGGGCTCGTCGAGGTAGGGGTCGGCGCGGTCTATGGCATGGTAGACGAAGTAGTCCTCGCCAGAGAGGTCGGTGACGACAGCGTTGTGGCCGGTCCCGATCCACTTGTTCCCGTTCGGCGTGATGACGATGCTGCCGCCCACGCGGGATTCGGTCATCGAGTCGCCTTCCTTATCCAGGAAAGGTCCTCTCGGGCTCGTCGAACGTCCGACGTAGACGCTGTAGCCCGTCGTAGGTCCGGCGCAGCAGTTGGCCGAGGAGCCGAAGAGGTAATAGTAACCGTTGCGCTTGACGACGTAAGAGCCCTCGTAGCGGTTATCTATCGCGACCATCGTCGGCTCGCCGACGACGCGGGTCCCATCTTCGGAGAGGTTGCTGACGGAGACGCCGCCATTATAGGAGCCGTAGTAGAGGTACTTCGTACCGTCGGAGTCGGTGAACTCGTTGGAGTCGAAGGTCCACAGGAAGCCGCCGTTGCCCCGTCGTGGTCCCACGACCGGCGCGCCCGAGTCAGTCCACGGACCCGTGGGCGTGGGCGCGGTGGCGACGCCGACGGCGCTGTCTCCCGTCTCGGGGGTGACCGTAGTCTCGGTGACGCCGTAGTACATGTGGTACTTGCCGTTGAAGTAACGGATGTCCGGCGCCCAGATGCCCGCGTCCTCAGCGGCCCAGGACACCTCGTTCGGGCTGCTGAAGGCGTCACTGACATGCTCCCAGTTCACCAGGTCTTTGGAGCGGGAGATCGGGATGGTGTGGAACTCGCCTTCGCCCTCTTTCAGCGGGTCGCTGGTCCCGTAGGCGTACCAGTAGCCGTCCTTCGCCTTGATGACGGCGGGGTCGGCAAAGGTGTCGGCGAAGCCTTTGGATACCGGGTTCGTGTACGTGCCGCCGGTCTCCTGGGCGCCGCCGGAACCGGAAAGGAGGAACACGCCCGCGACCATCGCGAATAAGAAGAGCCGAAGAACCGTGGTTTTGCCTGCCGTTACCAAAACTGACTCACCCTTTCAGGCCGCTGCGGGAGACGCCCTCGATTATGTAGCGCTGGGCGAAGACGTAGATCAGGAGGACCGGTACGCTGGCCAGTATGCCGCCGGCCATGATGACCGTGTAGTTCGTGTTGTAGGCACCCTGGAGGATGGCAAGCCCTGGCTGCAGGGTAAGGCTGTTCGGGCTGAGGAGCACGTACACTGGCCACAGGAAATCGTTCCAGTTGACCAGGAAACTCAGCACCGCGAGCGTGGCGAGGGGGGCTTTGGAGAGCGGCAGGATGATGCGGAGGAAGATCTGGAGGCGGCTGGCCCCGTCTATGAGGGCGGCCTCCTCCAACTCCAGGGGCAGAGAAAGGAAGAACTGGCGCAGGAAAAAGACCCCGAATGCCCCGGCCGCCCCCGGTACTATCACGGCCAGCAAAGTATCCAACCAGCCGAAGTACTGCACGATCAGGTAGTTGCCGATGAGGAAGACGAACTGGGGTATGACCAGCGTCAACACGATGACGACGAACATAATATTCTTGCCGCGGAAGTGCATCCGGGCCAGCGCGTAGGCCGCCATGGAAGCCGTGACGAGCACCAGCACCGTGTGGGCGGAGGCGGCGATCAGGCTGTTCAGGAACCACTGCAGGACGGGAGTGCCGGAACTCGTGGTAAGTATCGTGGAGTAGCCCTCGTTGGAGAAGGCCTGCGGGATCCACTGCGGCGGAAACCGCGTGGTCAGGAAGTTCGGCTTGAGCGAGGTCGAGAGCATCCACAGCAGCGGGGCCACGAACACGAGGGTCAGCAGGATCAGGGCCGCATAAGAGGGGATCAGGCCGAGGAGCCGCCCCGGGCTTTGCCCACCCTTGGGTTCTGTCTGGGCCGCTTGTTGTGTCATCTCAGTCCCCCTTGTAGCGGAAAAGGGCGAAGTTGGCGACGCTGACCACGGCCAGGGCGAGGGCCAGCACGTAGCTCATGGCCGCCGCCGGGCCCATCTTGAAGAACCTCAAGCCCTGCTCGGCGATGTACCAGATGGCCGTCGTCGTCTCCTCGCCAGGCGCTCCTTGCGTGATGATGTAGGACTGGCCGAACATGTTGGCCGAGGCCAGAATCGTCACCGTTATAACGAACAGGAGGACGGGCCGGAGCCCCGGCAGGGTCACGTTCACGAACCTCTGCCAGCGATTGGCGCCGTCCACCTTGGCTGCGTCGTAGAGGGCGGGGTCTATGTCCTGCAACCCTGCCAGGTAGATGACAGCGTTGAAGCCGAGCGTCCACCACACGGTCACCCCGACCAGGGAGATCCAGGCCCACGGCAGGTCCGTGATCCACGGTATGTTGTCCGGTAGTCCCAGAGCGCCCAGGTAGTAGTTGACGAGCCCCGCGCTCGGGGACAGCAAGAAGCGCCAGAGGATGCCGACCACCGCCACACCCAGCACGTAAGGCGCGAAGTAGGTGGCCCGGAAGAAGTTTCGCCCGCGGAACTCCTGGTTCAACATCAGCGCTAACAGGAGGGGGATCACCACGAGCAGCGGCACGGAGTAGAGCGTGAACTTGCCCGTGGCCTCCATGCTGTTCCAGAAGGGCCCGAACGTCGTGGAGCCGGGGGTGAACAGGTCGAGGTAATTCTGGAGGCCAACCCAGGGCTTGACCGGAAGCAGGGAGTCCCAGTTGTGGAGGCTGACCCAGATCCCGAACACGACCGGTATCAGGATGAAGATGCTGAAGAGCACCAGGTAAGGCGCCATGAACAGGTACGCCGTTAGCGGACCCGCGTCGGCGGGCTTGCGTCCGCCGGACGGCTTCTTGCCCCGCGGCCGCTGGACGTGGGGTTGCTCTATGCCTTGCGCGGCCATCGATCCTACGCCGCCTGGTACTTCTGCTTGTTCTCCTTGAGGAGCTGGCCGGCCTTACCCGCCGCTTCGTCGAGGGCGGCTTCGGGCTCCTTCTTGAGCAGGACGGCCTCGTTGATCGCCGGGTCGAGCGAGCCGATGTACACGTCGGCGATGCCCGGTACCGGCGGGGTGAATTGTACGTAGGGGAGCTCTTCGGCGAATATGGGCTGCCACTTGAGGCTCTTGAACTCCTGGCTCTCCCGCACGCTGTTGCGCGCCGGAACCTGCCCGGCCTTGGCCCACTCCGCCGAACGCTCGCTGATCCAGTTGATGAACACCTTAGAGGCCGCAACCTTGTTGGGGTCCTGCCCCCGCTTGTTCATGATCACGAAGTTGTGGGACCCCGCCCAGGCCCCTTTCTGCGTACCTATCTGCGGCAGCTGGGCCGCACCCCACTCCAGATCCTTGACCTCGTTCAGCGTGAGGATGTTCCAGATGCCGTTCCACATGAAGGCGTTCTGGCCGTTCTGGAAGGCGGTGAATTCGTCGTCCTGGGCGATGTCCTTGGGGCTGTATCCTTCCTTGACCACGTCCACCATCCAGGTCAGGGCGTCCACGCCCGCCTGGGAGTTGAAGGTGGCCTTGGTTGCGTCCTTGTTGTAGAGCTGGCCGCCGAACTGGTAGAGCAGGGCCTGGAACGTGAGCCCCCCCGTGAACAGGAGCGGGGACATCCAGTGTCCCTGGATGCCTTTGCTCTTCATCTGCTCCAGCGCCGCCATGTAGTCGTCTTTGGTC
>JACCTS010000339.1 GCA_013812245.1 Rubrobacter sp. | reverse complement strand
CTGGCTCGCCCGGCTCTGCCGCGAGGTCCCGGTGGCGGCCCGTGCCATAGAGGAGCGCGTGCGGTTCCTGAATGGCGAGAAGGGAGAGGCTGATGGATACGAGAGTCTGCACGAGATCCTTGAGAAGCAGGCGTACCGGCTTACGTACTGGCGGGTCGCGAGCGATGAGATCAACTACCGGCGCTTCTTCGCCATCAACGACCTCGCAGGCATCAGGGTCGAGGACGAGCGCGTCTTTGATGCCACGCACCGCCTGATCCTGTCCCTTGTCAAGACCGGCAAGGTTGACGGCCTGCGCATAGACCACCCAGACGGGCTCTACGATCCGGCTGGCTACTTCCACAGGTTGCAGGCGTCGGCCGGCGGGGTCGCGTCCGGCCTAAAGGAGCCGGTCTACGTGCTGGTCGAGAAAATACTGGCCCACCACGAGAGCCTCCCTGACGACTGGCCCGTCGCGGGCACCACCGGCTACGACTTCACGAACCTGATGAACGGCCTTTTCGTGGACGCGGAGGGTGAGTCGGCGATAGACCTCGCGTACCGCCGCTTCCTCGGTAGTAGCGTGGATTTCGAGGAGATACTCTACGAGTGCAAGAGGATCATAATGCGCGAAGATCTGGCGAGCGAGCTCGCCGTCCTCAGCCGCCGCCTGCTGCGGATTTCAGAAGGATTCAAGGACGGAGCTGGACACGCCCGCCGCTCGCACGACTTCACCATAAACGGCTTGCGCGACGCGCTCTCCGAGGTCGTCGCCTTCTTCCCCGTCTACCGGACGTACATCACGCCTGGCAACGTCTCCGAGACGGATCGGCGCCACGTCGAGTGGGCCGTCGCCCGCGCGAGGAAGCACAGCAACGTCGCAGACAAGGGCATCTTCGACTTCCTGCGCGATGTCCTGCTGCTGGAGAGTGATGGTCCAGAGGAGTACCGCACATCGGTCGCGGCTTTCGTGATGAAGTTCCAGCAGTACACGGGGCCTGTGATGGCGAAGGGTATGGAGGACACCGCCCTCTACCGATACAACCGCCTGACTTCCCTGAACGAAGTCGGTGGCGAACCCGAGCGGTTCGGGACAACCGTCCCCGCCTTCCATCACCTGAACGGCGAACGCGCAAAACGCTGGCCCCACGCCATGCTCGCCACCTCCACCCACGACACCAAGCGCGGCGAGGACGTGCGCGCCCGCATAAACGTGCTCTCGGAGATTCCGGGCGAGTGGCGCGGGAAGCTCGTCCGCTGGGGACGCATGAACCGCTCCCGTCGCCGCGAGGTGGACGGGACGCCGGCTCCCAGCCGCAACGACGAGTATCTCCTGTACCAGACTCTCCTCGGCGCGTGGCCGCTGGACGAGGGGGATGCCGGGGAAGAATTTGGACGCCGGATCAAGGCGTACATGGAGAAGGCGATGCGCGAGACCCGGATCCATACCTCATGGACCAACGTGAACGATGAATACGAACAGGCCGTCGCCTACTTCGTGGACGCTATCCTCGCGCCCGCTGACACCTCCGCAGAGAACGACCTCTTCCTGGAAGACTTTCTACCTTTCCAGCGACGGATAGCCAGACTTGGCGCGCTCAACAGCCTTTCGCAGACTCTGATCAAACTAACCGCCCCCGGCGTCCCGGACATCTATCAGGGCAACGAGTTGTGGGACCTGTCCCTCGTGGATCCGGACAACCGTCGTCCCGTGGACTACAAATTGCGCCGTAAGCTACTCTCCGAGTTGAAGCGCATGGAGCCAGCGAATGCCCGATCCCTCCTCGAAAATGGGAAGTGGCAAAACGGAAGTCCCAAGCTGTATCTGATGTGGAAGGCCCTGGAGTTCAGGCGCGGGATGCGGCATCTCTTTGAGGACGGCGAGTACCTGCCGCTCGAAGTGGAGGGGGAGAAGCTGGATCACGCCGTCGCCCTCGCCCGCCGGAGTGGGAAAGAAACGGCGATCATGGTCGTTCCCCGCCTCTGCGCCGGCCTGGTAAATGGTTCGGGCTCTCTCTTCCTCCAGCCAGAGACATGGGGAAATACCCGCCTCAAGCTTCCAGAAGGGATGGAGGCGCCGCTCCGCAACGTCCTCACCGGTGAGTCGCCGGAGCCGGAAGAACACGACGGAAAGCCGGGGCTGCACGTGGGCGAGCTGCTGCGTAACTTCCCGGCGGCCCTGCTCGTCGCCAGCGATCTCTGAGGTGACGGCGTGTGGTTCATTGGATGGTCGGACGGACATATAATCCTGGTAAACCGATAGATCTAGCTGAGAGACTAGCAAAGAGAGCTTCTGGAGCGAGCGGCGCTGTTCGGTGGGGGATCTGGCCTCGTCGGTGCTCTGGGCTTCCCGCTAGGTTGCGGCCAGCCCTACCAACGTGCAGCGTATGGACAAACGTGCTCATCGCTTAGCCTCCCTGTCTTTTCTGTAGCCAACACGTAGGGACTCCGCGGGTATCCGGAGCGGCGGGGCCGTGGTGGGGACCGGGAAGTTGGCCGGGGCGGCGCGGAAGGCCGCGTGCAGGCGCCAGACCATCAGAGCGACCAACAGCAACGCGGCCCCGAGTACGGTGAGTTCGAGCGGGGCGTGGTTGCGGAGGGCCGCGGCCGCCAGGATCGGGGCGGCCACGAAGGCGACGGCGAGCGAGATGCCGCGGTGGAAGCGGCCGGCCTCGGAGTGGGGCCAGGGATCCATCGCGCGCACGACCTCACGCCCGTCGTCGGAGTCGGTGCAGCCGGTCTTGGATGGGCAATGGTTGCAGATCTGGGGCCTGCCCCGGTAGCGGACCAGCCGCTGCTCGTGGTCCGTCTCGCTGCGTGTGAGGACCTGCTCCTCGGGGCAGGTCCAGGCGTCGTGCGCGGAGATGGATGGTGCGCTGGATCTGCGCGGGGATGAGGGTGTGATCCTGGTGTTCTCCCGTTAGGATCTCGCCTGCTACGGTCGCGGGGTGTTGCGAAACCTGTTAATTTGGAGTCCCAACGTTCGTAGCATGGGAGGACACTTTGATCAGAGATACCGGCCGCCGGGCGCGGGAGGCGTTCGATGGGGCGGAGGAACAGGCCAGGGATCAGGTCGAGCAGTTCCAGGTTGACGCGCGGGACTTCCTCTCGGCCCGTGAGCGCGGCGGCTCCGCCGGGACCCGCATCGAACAACGCACCGCCTCGCTGACGGACGCGGCGGAGATCCTGAACCGCAGCTTCCCCGAGATGGGAGAGTCGGGACGGTTCATCAACGCCATCTCGCCCGTCGTGATCCCAAACCGCCAGTCACTGTTCTGGCGGCTGATGCCGATCGGGATGATGGTCGTGTTCGCCTTTCTCGGCGTGATCGTGACGCTCGCCGTCGGCGCGCTCGCGGGGGGCGGTCTCGCCCTGGCGATCCTCGGCCCGCACCTGTGGCTGCTCCTCGTCCTGCTGGCGCTCTTCGGGTGGTGGCGTCAGAGCGTCGTGATGGTCCCTGACGGCTGCAAGGCTGTCATCACCCGCTTCGGGAAGCTGGAGGAGGTCGTTGACGCCGGGCGCAAGCTCCTGTTCAACCCCTGGAAGCAGGTCAGCTATTTGGTAAACACCGCCCGCGAGTACCCGTACAACGCCCCCGTCCGCGAGGCCCCGACCGCGAGCCGGGTCAACGCCAGCGTGGACCTGTTCCTGCAGTTCCGCATCGAGGAGCCGGCGGAGTTCATCTTCACCGTCGGCGGGGTCAAGGGGTTCTCGGACAAGCTGGAGAACGCCATCAGCGAGGTGACGCGGGCCCTGATCTACGAGCAGCGCGCCGAGGATATCTACGACCTCGTCGGCGAGAGCACCCAGAAGTTCCTCGACTCCCTGAACGAGCAGTTCCTCCCCGCTGTGCGCTTCACCAACGCCAACATCACCCACGCCGAACCATCCAGCCAGGAGTACCGGATGGACCTCGCCGCACCCGAGATGGTGAGGGTCGCCAAGGAGGCGTACACCTACGAGTACGAGCTTCAACTCCGCAAGGAGCAGGATGAGGGCGACCTGAATAAAGAGCTTGCTTCCCTACGGGAGACGCTCTCTGCGATACTGGCGGAGATCGCCAGCTACCAGGCCAGGATAGACACGGCCCGCGAACAAGAGACCAACCGGGCAAACGCGCGGGCGCGCGAGCGGATGGTCGAGGCGGAGAGCGAGGCCAACGCCAACGCGGCGCTGCTCGAAGCGCAGGCGCTGGACATCCGGGCGGTCAGCGGGGCGGCGGCGCCGGAGATACTGGAGTACCGCTTCCAGCAGGACGTTCTGGAGCGGCTGGAGGCGGTGGCCGAGCGGCTGCCGCAGGTCGTCCAGATCGGCTCGAAGGACGGGCAGGAATCGGTGGATTTCCTGGCCATCGCCCGGCGTATGATCGGCACGGGCGACGAGCCGCTGTTCTCACCGGAGGACATGCAGGCGATCCGGGACCGGCTGGAGGAGATACAGGTCCGCATCCGCGAGCGTGAGCGTGAGATAGCGAGCCTCAAGGCCGAGACGAAGACCGAGCCTGAGGTAGATACGCCTGAACTGGTCGCCGAGGACGCAACCGCTGACAGGGTCGAGGAGATCCGTCAGTCCGTCACGGACGAGGCGGTGAAACGCCGGGTGGAGCAGATCGGCCACGATGGTGAGGGCGCGGTGCAAGATGGTGACGGCGGAGAGGAGACACCATGACGGTCGCCCAGGGCGCGCAGTTCTCGAAGATAACCGAGGTCGTAACCGGCTGGTCCGGCGTCCGGCGCTTCCTGCGTGGGGGGGACGCGGGACAGATCGTACCCGTCGTCATCCCGAAGGACCGCCGCCGCTACGGCTGGCTGTTCCTGCTCGGCGTCGCCGTCTACCTGCTCGGCGTCGCCGTCTTCTCCGGCAGCGTGGCGCTCGGGGTGCTGGTCGGCCTCGTTGCCTTCCTATTCCTCGCGCTCGCCCTGCTGTGGCTGTGGCGCGGCGCGATCATCGAGATCGAACAGGGAACGACGGGCGTCCTCTCCCGCTATGGCCGGGTCACGGGCACGCTCTCGCCGGGACGCCACTACCTATGGTGGCCGTGGGAGAAGGTCGAGTACGTGGTGGA
>JACCTS010000316.1 GCA_013812245.1 Rubrobacter sp. | reverse complement strand
GATCATCTGCTGCGGGCGGTCGCGATCCCGAAGGGTGAGCACATGGTCGAGCTGCGCTACGAGTCGTGGTCCTTGAGGATCGGGATAGCCGTCTCGTTGATCGCCTACGCGACCCTCGTCGGGCTGGTCATCGCCAGGGCGCGCCGTTGGCGCAAGAACAGGCCGGCACCGGGCCGGTTCGCTCCGGTGGAGCCATGATCGGCGTGGGGGCTCGCGGCCGCCGAGAGAGTCTGTCCAACGGGGATCGCTGGAGCGGAGAGGATCAGGTTTCGTGAGCTTGGGTACGAGGTCTTTGAGGGCGGCTGCCGCGCGTTCCGCGCTCGTCCGGGGGAGCGGTCGGAGGCTGTGGGCCCTGCTGTTCTGGCTCGCGTTGCTCGGAGGTTACCAGTCGTACGCCTGGTGGAAGGGGATCTCGCCCCTCGAAGCCGCGCAGGGTATGGTCGACTCCATGGGAACGGGCGCGACGGGGGCGCTGATCTTCGTCGCGTTCTACGTGGTGAGCAGGTTGGTGCTCTTCCCGGCTACCCTGCTCACCATAGTCGCCGGTTACGTGTTCGGTCCGGTCCTGGGCGTCGTCTTGACGATGCTCGGCAGCAACGCCGCCGCGAGTGTCTCCTACCTCATGGGCCACTACTTCGGGGAGGGGCTGCTCGGTCCCGGAGAGAAGCCCGGTGTCGCGCGTCGCTACGCGCAGCGGATGCGAGATAATGGTTTCGAGACAGTGCTGCTGATGTGTCTCCTCTACGCGCCCCTGGACCTGGTGGGGATGCTGGCTGGCTTCCTTCGCATCCGTTGGAAGTCTTTCGCCCTGGCGATCGCGCTGGGCCTGATACCGGCCACCCTGTCGTGGGTGCTCTTCGGGGCCTCCATCGAGACGGACCTTACCGGCGGTGAGCCCAGGATCAAGCCGTCCATGCTCTTCGCGTCGCTGGTCCTGCTCGCCGGGAGCCTCTCTATGTCCAGGTACCTGAGGCGGCGAAACCGCGTAGCCAGAGAGGGTCCACTACCATCCGAGGAGGACTCATGATAGACGTGGGCATCATCACGGGTTCGGGCATCTATGAGCTACCTGGAGACGCCGAGGTTCGCCCGGTCGAGACCCGCTTCGGGGAGGTGGAGGTCGCAGTGGTCGAGGTGGGAAGGTGGACCATCGGGAGCATCGCCCGCCACGGCAAGGGGCACCATCATCTGCCGCACACAATCCCCCACCAGGCGAACCTGACGGCCCTCAAGCGGCTCGGGGCCCGCGCGGTCCTCGCGACGACCGCCGTGGGGGCGGTGGACCCCGTTTTGCACCTGGGACGCCCCATCCTCTTCGATGACCTTTTCTTCCCCACCAACCTACTCCCGAACGGCGCCCCATGTACCATCTTCACCGAACCCGGCGACCCGGATCGGGGACACCTCATCTCGTCCGAACCCTTCTCCTCCCGGCTGCGCAAGAGGATGGAGCTCGCGGCGAGGAACCTGGGGCTGGGGGTCACCGTCGGCGGCGTCTACGGCCATACGAACGGCCCGCGGTTCGAGACGGGAGCGGAGATCCGATGGCTGAAAGCGGTCGGGGTCGCGGCGGTAAGCCAGACTTGCGGACCAGAAGCGGTACTGGCCGGAGAACTCGGACTTCCCTATGGGCTCGCGGGCTTCCCGGTGAACTATGCAACCGGGGTCGCGGAGTCGGAGCAGAGGCTGAGGCACCTGTTGACGCTCTCTGCCAGGACCCTCACCCGGCTCGTCCTCTGGACGGTGGAGATGCTTGAGGATGAGGATCTGGCCTACGACCATGGGTTTCTCTACCGGGTCGAGGGTGGCGTGGGCGATAGGAAGGTCGCCTTGACGTCCAACGGTATAATTCGGGGAGGTAGGGGGTGGTAACGCCGGTGGCGAAGATTCTGGTGGTGGACGACGAGCCGAATATCCGGGAGGTTGTGGGCCTGTACCTGCGGCGCGACGGACACACCGTCGTTCCCGCTACCGATGGCGCGGAAGCCCTGAAGCTCTACCGTAGAGAGAGCCCCGACCTCGTGGTTCTCGACCTCATGCTGCCAGAGGTGAGCGGCATCGAGGTGTGCCGGCGTATCCAGTCTGAAAGGCGGGTGCCCGTGATCATGCTGACGGCCCGGGGAGAGGAGGAGGACAGGATAGTTGGCCTCGGCCTCGGCGCCGATGACTACGTTACCAAACCTTTCTCCCCGCGCGAACTGGCGGCCCGCGTCGGGGCGGTGCTGCGGCGGACGGGAGAGGTGGCCCCGGAGGACGGCAGGGTGCTCGTCTTCGACGATATGCGGATAGACACGGGGACACGCGAGGTTAGCGTTAGGGGCGAGTCCGCCGCGCTCACGGCGCGGGAGTTCGATCTGCTCCAGCATCTGGCCTCCCATCCCAGGCAGGTGTTCACCCGAGACCAGTTGATGGAGTCAGTCTGGGGCCACGTGTTCTCCGCTGATACCAGCACCGTCACCGTCCACGTGCGTCGGCTGCGCGAGAAACTGGAGGACGACCCCGCCCATCCACGCTACCTTCAGACAGTGTGGAGCGTTGGATACAGGTTCGGCGGATGATGAGGACAGCCCGAACCGCCGCCTCCGCGCTGCTGTTCTTCGCTGGCGCGCTGGCGATCACGCTCGTATTCGGCGCGTACGTGTTCGGGGTGCCCCGGACCGACGTGATGGCTGTGGCGTTTTTGCTGTGCGGCGTGGGCGGCGGGGTCGGTTTGGCGGCGCTGCTACTTCTGCATCCGGGGGTGCTGGGGCGAGTGGGCGGCGTGCGGGGATATCTCGCGGGGGCAGGGCTCATAGCCAGCCTCCTGCTCCTCGGGATGGTGCTCGGCGGGGCGCGGGCCATGTTCATCTCGGGGCACGACCTGTCTTTGCTGTTGACTATGCTCCTCTTCGCCTCGCTGCTGGCGGTTGGCTTCAGCCTCTATGGGGCGGGGCCGCTGGCGCGTCGCATCGAAGAGCTGCGGCGGGGTACGGCGCGGCTCGCCGCGGGCGACCTCGAAACCGAAGTCCCCGTGGACGGACACGACGAACTGGCCATGCTCGCCGAAGACTTCAATAAGATGGCGCGGGAGCTTCGGGAGGCGGCGGCGCGCGAGCGCGAAATGGACGAGGCGAGGCGGGATCTCGTGGCCGCCGTCTCCCACGACCTGCGAACGCCACTCGCTTCGGCGCGCGCCCTGATCGAAGCCGTCGCCGATGGTGTCACCGATGACGCGGAGGTGGAGGCCCGCTACCTGGCCTCCGCCCAGGGTGAGATCGAGAAACTCGGCAGGCTCGTGGATGACCTCTTCGAGCTGTCCCGGATAGACGCCGGGATGCTGCGGCTAGACCTGGAGGAAGCCTCGCTGCGGGATCTCGTCTCAGACACCCTGTCCAGTTTCAGGCCGCGGGCCGAGAGCAAGGGCGTGCGCCTCATCGGAGAAGTCGCCGATGGCGTTGACCCTGTGCTGGCGAGCCCTCCCAGGCTTCAGCGCGTGCTCTACAATCTCCTCGGCAACGCCCTTCGCCACACGCCGTCTGGGGGCAGGATCCAGCTCCGGGTAGAGTCCGGTGGAGAGATCGTGCGGGTCGAGGTCTCGGACACCGGAGAGGGGATCGCGCGCGAGGATCTTCCTTACGTCTTCGATCGCTCGTTCCGGGGTGAGAGATCCAGGTCATCCAGCAGGGACGATTCCGGCGCGGGACTGGGGTTGGCGATAGCGCGAGGTCTGATCGAAGCCCACGGCGGGGAGATCGGCGTCGAGAGCGAGCCCGGTCACGGCGCCCGCTTCCGCTTCACGCTACGCCGCGCCCCGGCCGGTTCTGTCGGGCCATGATCTAACCCCCTTCCAGTGAACGTATTCCTTGCGGAAAATTTAATCTCGTGTTCATTCTTTGTTCACGGGTTGCCAATAGACTAAGCGTCAGAAGTTTCGAGTGATTTTGAAGAGAGCAGAGGAGCGTGAAGCCATGAGTGCCAGATCTAGAGCCGGGATAGCCGGCGTCGCGGGGGCCGTGCTGGCCTTCGGGTTGGCGGAGCTGGCGCACGGCCTCTCCGGGTCGATACCCTCGGTGTTCGTGTCGCTGGCCCAGCAGGTCATCGAGCGGACGCCGGGTGAGCTGGTGACGCGGGGCATCGAGCTTCTCGGCACGGCGGACATTCCGGTGCTCGTGGCGTGCATGATCGTGGGCGCGCTCGTGGTCGCCGCCATCCTCGGGAACCTCGCCGTCCGCTCCCCGGCTCTCGCCATCGCCGGGGTGATCATACTGGCAGGCATCGCGGTGGCCGCTGCGCTCGCGGAGCCGTTCGTGGACGCCGCGCCGACGGTGCTGATCATAGTCGGCGCACTGGCTATCGGCGCGGTCATCACGGAGATGCTGCTGCGGACGGCGGGCCTCCGAAGCTCGAAGCCCGTAGAGCCCGCCGGGGGAGATGGCGGAACCCCCGGCATGCCCCCGACCATGGACGTGCGCTCCAGGGAGGCTTACGCGGAAGGTGGCATGTCTGTCGGACGCCGGAGCTTCTTGATGTTCGGCGGTAGCGCGCTGGTGGCCGGGCTCGTGGCCCTGGGTCTGGGGCGATTCCTCTCTGCGGGTGGCGCTGCGGCCGCAGCCGCGCCGAAGCGTCTGAAAATCCCCGCGGAACCGAAGAAAGGTGAAACCGGTGAAGGCGGCGGACTGAAGCAGGCCGTGGAGCATCAGACGTTGCCGAAGCCGGATCCGGAGGCTTCGCTCGACGTGCCTGGGATGCCCGATGTGATCACGCCCGCAAGCAGCTTCTATCTCATCGACGCCGCCTTCACCTCGCCCCGCGTGGACGTGAATAGCTGGAAACTCTCGATCAAGGGCGCCGTTGATAACCCGGTCCAGTTCTCGTACAAGGATCTTATGGAGATGCCGACCCGCGAGTCGGACATCACGCTCTCGTGCGTCTCGAACCCTGTCGGCGGCGGCCTGGTCTCCAACGGACGCTGGACGGGCGTCCTCCTCTCGGATGTGCTCGCCGAAGCCGGCGTGACCCGCGACAAGATTTCACGCGCCTCCAGGCAACTCGTGGGGCGTAGCGTGGACGGATGGACCTCGGGCTTCGAGACGAAGCTCGCCCTCGACGGCCGCGAGGCGCTGGTAGCTTTTGGGCTGAACGGCTCCGAACTCCCCATCAAGCACGGCTATCCTGTACGGCTCGTTGTGCCCGGCATCTACGGCTACGTCTCGGCCACCAAGTGGCTCTCCGAGATAGAGCTGACCAACTGGAACTTCGACGCGTACTGGATCCAACGCACCTGGTCCAAGGAAGGCCCGATCAAAACCCAGTCCCGCATAGATACCGTGGGCGACGGCGAGAACCTCTCCGCCGGCACGGTCCCAATCGGCGGCGTCGCCTGGGTCCCGCACCGCAGCATAAGCAAGGTCGAGGTCTCCACAGACGGCGGCTCCTCCTGGAACGAGGCCCGCCTGGCCTCCCAGCTCAGCGAAGACACCTGGCGCCAGTACGTCTACGACTGGGACGCGAAACCCGGCGACTACACCCTCCAGGTCCGCGCCACCGACGGCGAAGGCCAGACCCAAACCGCGGAGACCGCCCCGCCGCACCCCTCCGGCGCCTCCGGCTACCACACGATCGACGTGTCGGTAGCCTAGAACAACCTGAAAAACAGGGCCTGCCGGCGCCAAACGCCTGTACCGGCATGAAGATAAACCGTAAGTTCAGGTTGAGACTTCATAACGGATAAGCCGTATATTTCGGCGTGGATATGCGGAGTTGTAATCAAAGTGTTTCCGTTGTGTAACGTAATCGTAACGCGAAGAGAAGCTGGATGTAACAGGGGGGGAGTATAGTGCTGTCTAAACCGGGCCTCGACCGATGGGAACTTTCCCCCCTCCAGATCCCATCGGTCGGGTCGGTGGTTCCGGGGTATTTTATCTGTAGTATGTTCCGTCTTCGTCTCGAACGCCGTGCTGGTTAGAGAGCTCCATTCCCTTGACCTGTCGCCGGCGGAGGCGCGGAGGCTCCAGGATGAGCTGGCGCCCCGCGTGGAGGTTGGTCCGGCCCTGAATCTGGAAACCGTCCGGCATGTGGCCGGGGCGGACGTCTCGACGCAAGGGGATCGGGCCTACGCCACGGTCGTGGTGCTCTCTTTCCCGGAGCTCTCGGTGGTGGAGGTGCAGGGTTTCGAGGCCCCGCTGGAGTTCCCTTACATGCCGGGGCTGCTGTCGTTCAGGGAGATACCCCCGGTGGCCGGGGCTTTGAGGAAGGTCAAGACGCCTGTGGACGCGGTGATCTTCGACGCCCACGGGCTCGCCCACCCGCGCCGGATGGGGCTCGCCGCGCACCTCGGGCTCTTCCTGGACGTGCCGGGCGTTGGGTGCGCCAAGAGCCGGCTCGTCGGTGATTTCGAAGAGCCGGGGCGGGAGAAAGGTTCCGCCACCGACCTCGTGCATCGCGGGGAGGTAGTTGGGAAGGTCGTGCGAACCCGCGACGGGGTCTCTCCCGTCTTCGTCTCCGTGGGGAACGGCATAGACCTGGACAGCGCCGTGGAGTTGGTTCTGGCGTGCTGTACGAAGTACCGGTTGCCGGAGACCACCAGGCAGGCCCACGACGCCGCCAATCGGCTGCGCCGGGGAGAGGAACCCGGCGGCACTCTCTTCTGAGGCGCGTTTCCCATGCGGTCCTCCGGTAGCGTGTGGGGACGGCAAATGTTAGTTTACGGTGCAACAGTTCGATTCGGCACCAACGGGCGAGTTGGGGAAGGGAGAGGACGTTGGCACGAGTCAGGATCAGCGGGACCATGAATCGCCGTCAGTTCCTGAAGTTAAGCGGGGCGGGCCTCACGGGTGCGGCCCTGCTCGGGGTGGCAAGTTGCGGCGGTGGGACCATATCCGGGGGAGGCCCGGGAGGTGGGAGCGGCAACATCTTCAGCTTCGGGCGGGGGGCGGACTCCATCACGCTCGACCCCATCCACGCCACCGACGGGGAGTCCTTCAGGGCCACCCGCCAGGTCTTCGACACGCTCCTGGACTTCGCGCCCGAGAGCTTTGATCTTGTACCGGCGCTCGCCACCGAGGTTCCCAAGGCCGAGGACGGCGGTCTCTCCTACACCCTTAAGCTACGCGAGGGTGTCAAGTTCCACGACGGGGCGCCCTTCAACGCAGAGGCCGTGGTCTTCAACTTCGACCGCTGGCGGCTCACGGACAACCAGTATCACAAGGGCGGTGGGAGCGGAAGCGCGGACTTTGCCTACTACAGCGGCCAGTTCGGAGGCTTCGACGAAGACTCCATCATCGAGAAGGTCGAGGCCGTGGACGAGTACACGGTGCGCTTCACCCTCAGGGAAGCGCAGGGACCGTTCGTCAAGAACCTGACCATGTCGCCATTCGCGATGGCTTCTCCCGCGGCTATAAAGAAGAGCGTGGAGGATTTCTGGAAAGAGCCGGTGGGGAGTGGGCCGTACACGTTCATCAGTTGGGAGAGGGACTCCGAGATACGGTTCGAGTCCTTCAAGGACTGGTGGGGCTCGAGCCTCCCCGAGAGCCAGGGGTACGGCGGGCCCAAGGAGGACACCATCGTCATCCGCTCCATTCCGGACAACACCTCGCGGGTGGCGGCGCTCACGGGCGGCCAGCTCAACGCGGCCGACGGCCTGGTCCCCGACGACGTACCCGCCATCGAGGAGCAGGAAGGGTTCAAGCTGGAGTTCCGCCCGCCGAACACGATCGGGTACCTGGCGATGAACCTGCAGAAAGAGCCTTTCAACGACAAGAGGGTGCGCCAGGCCATCAACCACGCCATAGACATGCCGGCGATCGTGGACGCCGTCCTCGGGGACACCGGGGAGATCGCCTCCAACTACTTCCCGTCCCTCCTGCCGTACTTCGACGAGAGCATAAAGCCCTACCCCCACGACCCCGAGAGGGCACAGCAGCTTCTCCAGGAGGCCGGCGTCGATAACCTCGAGACCGAGCTGTGGTACATGCCGATTCCAAGGCCCTACATGCCAGACGCCAAGAGCATTGCTCAGGCCATGCAGCAGGACCTCAAGAAGGTCGGCATAAACGCCAAGCTCGTCACCTACGATTGGCTCATATACCTGCAGAAGACAGGCATGGGCGAACATCCGATGTGCCTGCTCGGGTGGACCGGGGACAACGGCGATCCGGACAACTTCTTGAACGTGTTGCTCAACAGCGCTGCCGCCACCAAGACTAGCGCCTACAATGTCGCCTACTACAAGAACCCGGAATTGGACAGGCTGCTCGAACAGGCCCAGACGACCGTGGTCGAGAGCGAGCGTCAGGACGCCTACTACAGGGCGCAGGAGATCCTGCACGAGGACGCCCCGTGGGCCCCCATCGCCTACGTGAAGCCACCCATCGGCCTCGAGGAGGCGGTGCAGGGCTTCGACCCGAACCCGACCAGCAGCGAGGCGTTCAACGGCGTCTCCCTCTCGGGTGGCGGCGGCGCGTAAATCATCGAGCGGAGGGCGGCCGGGGCCGCCCCCGCTGCTCACGGGGAGGTTCTAGACTCTGGCGGAGTACATCGGGCGCAGGATATTGCAGATCATCCCGGTGCTGCTCGGGGTGTCCATCGTCGTGTTCTTCATGGTGCGGGCCATCCCCGGCGACCCGGCGCAGATACTCCTGGGCCAGCAGGCGACCCAGGAGCAAGTCCAGGCGACACAAGACCGGCTGGGGCTGGACGAGCCGATCTTCCTCCAATACGGGCTCTTCTTGAAGGACGCGATCAGGGGGGATCTGGGCGACTCGATAACCACGGGACGGCCGGTGATAGTGGAGCTATTGGAGCGGTTCCCGGCCACCCTGGAGCTTACGGGGTTCGCTATGCTGATCGCGATCCTCGTGGGGGTGCCGGTCGGCGTGATCTCCGCGGTCAAGCAGTACTCCTTGCTGGATAAGGTCACCTCCGTCATCGCCCTCACGGGGATAAGCATGCCGATCTTCTGGCTGGCGATGATCATGATCGTGATCTTCGGGGTGAACCTGGAGCTGCTGCCGTTTCCGGGGCGGCTGGACAGCGAGACCGCCATCACCGCCATAACCGGGCTGGTGCTGGTGGACTCGCTACTCACGCTGAACTTCGGGGGGTTCTGGGACGGGCTCCTGCACCTCATCATGCCGGCCATAGCACTGGGGACGATACCGATGGCGGTGGTCATGCGGATGACCCGCAGCAGCATGCTCGAGGTGATGGGCGAGGATTATGTGAGGACCGCTCGCGCCAAGGGACTCGTCCCCTGGCGGGTCGTCTTCAAGCACGCCCTCAGGAACGCCATGCTGCCTACGGTCACGGTGATCGGGCTGCAGACTGGCCTCCTGCTGGGTGGGGCGATCATCACGGAGACGATCTTCTCCTGGCCGGGGGTCGGACAGATCGCCTACGAGTCGGTGGGCGGCCGCGACTACGCCATGATCCAGGGCGTAGTTCTCTACGGGGCCGCGCTCTTCGTGCTGATAAACCTGCTGGTTGACATCCTCTACGCGGTCCTAGATCCTAGGGTGAGGTACTGAGCCGTGGCCGAGGCGCAGATCCAGCAAGAAGCGGTAACCGCCCCCGGCGTCGAGACCCGCAGCCGCCGCCAGGACTTCCTCGGAGCCTTCTTCAGCAACCGCTTGGCGGTCTTCGGGCTGGTCGTCGTGAGCGTCTTCGTCCTGATGGCCGTCTTCGCGCCCCTGATAGCGCCCTACGACCCGCTGGCCCAGGAGCTCACCGGCAAGTTCAAGGGGCCTTCAGCCGCGCATCCCATGGGCCAGGACGAGCTTGGCCGGGACATCCTCTCGCGCGTGATCTACGGCGCCAGGATCTCGCTGACCGCCGGGCTCGCGGCGGTCGCGATAGCCACGACCGTGGGGACGCTCGTCGGCGTCGTGGCCGGGTACTTTGGTCGCTGGCCGGACTCCATCCTGATGCGCTTGATGGACGTGCTCCTGGCCTTCCCGAGCATCCTTCTGGCGATAGTCATAGTCTCCGTACTCGGCCCGAGCCTGACGAACGCGATGCTCGCCATCGGCGTCGTGTTCATACCGCAGATAGCCCGCGTGGTGCGCTCGGCGGTGATCAGCGTCCGGGAAAGGGACTACATCGAGGCCGAGCGTGCTCTGGGAGCGGGTAACGCCCAGATAATATTCTCCGGCGTCCTGCCTAACAGCATGGCCCCCCTCATAGTGCAGGCCACCCTCACCCTGGCCACGGCCATCCTGGACGTCGCCGCCCTCTCCTTCCTGGGCCTGGGTGCCCGCGCGCCTACACCCGAGTGGGGCGCGATGCTGACCGACGCCTTCCGCTCGGGCTACGGCGTCTTCCTGCAAGGCCAGCACGCCATCATCTTCCCCGGCATCGCCATCGCCCTCTGCGTTCTCTCCGTGAACTTCATCGGCGACGGCCTCCGCGACGCCCTCGATCCCCGCAGCCGCCGCTAGACGATCTCGACCGACATAGCAACATTTTGAACAATTATTAACGTTCCTTTTGTTTTGTTGCGTGGGGGCTGTATCATATTGGGTCGTGAGATCTAGAGTCTTCGGGTCGTGGACCCGCATGGAAGGGAATACCGTCTACTACAGGTCCAGTGCGCGGCGGCGCCTGGGACGTTGGGCGCTGGCGCTCGTCGGGCTGGTCCTGATCCTGGGGGCCGTAGGGGTGGTGTTCGCCGACGTTCGTACCGCGGACAATGCGACGGAATCTTCAGCCCCCAAAGACGAGACCATGACGCTCACGGTGCCCAAGATGAAGCGGGTCAAGAACGTCCCCGTCTACAACGCTCCAGCGACCAACGAGGCGGCCCTCCACGACGGGACGCTCCACGTCAAGGGCACGGGCTTCCCGTGGCAGAAGGGGGCCAACGTATACATCGCCGGCCACCGCCTCGGCTACCCGCGCACCGACAGTTTCCTGGTCTTCTACGACCTGAACAAGCTCAAGAACGGCAACAGGGTGGTTCTCAGGGATACGGAGGATCGCATGTACATCTACCGGGTGTTTCACAGGAGGGTGATCCCCCCTGAGGCGAAAAATGTTCTGAAGCCGGTGCCCGGCAAGAACGTCGTCACCCTGCAGACCTGCACGCTCCCAAACTACACCAAACGGCTCCTGATCCAGGCTGAACTAGAACGGGTGAGGACGAAACCCAAGCCCGTCCAGGCCAGCGCCGCCAAAGCTGGATAGAGCTTTCTAGGCCGGGCGTGCCCGCAGCGAATACATCAGCGGCAGGTTCGGCGTTCCTTCGGGCAGACGGTAGGTGTCGAAGCCGGACTTCTCGAGAATCGGCCGGCGGGGGAAGAGCGTGTAGTCGTGCTCGTTCAGCAGCTCGACGGGGAGGCCGGCCCCGATCACCGCGTTCACAACGTCGCTCAGAGTGTGACTCCACTCGAAGGAGCGGTTGCGTACCGTCTCCGCTTCCAGGTCCGCATAGGTGCCGGAGTCCTCCCAGACGGTCGGCTCCTCCCGGTGGAAGTATCCGTGCTCCACCGTCAGGTCATCGTCCCCGAATACATCCGTGAACGGGTGAAACTCCGCAAGGTACAGGAAGCCACCGGGACGCAATAGTTCGGCGATCACCCCGGCCCAACGCCGGATGTCGGGCAGCCAGATCAGGGCGCCGAGCCCCGTGTACACGATATCGAAGTCGCGCCCACCCAGGGCGTTCACGGCATCGTACACGTCGGATTCCACGAAGCCGGCGTCAATGCCCATCTCGCCCGCCAGCTCCGAGGCCGCCGCGACCGCTGGTCCCGAGAAATCGAGCCCGGTGACGCGGGCGCCGCGCCGGGCCCAATCCAGGGTGTCTATCCCGAAATAGCACTGGAGATGGACCAGATCCTTGCCGGACACGTCGCCGACCTCCTCCAGCTCGAACGGCCGCAGGCGCTCCGCGCCCGCCTTGAACCCTCCACGTCGTAGAACTCGCCGGAGACGTGGATCGGGACGCGCTCGTCCCAGTTGTCCCGATTCGTGTTTCGCCACTGTTCCCAGTCGCTCATGCTCTCCTCACCTCCGGTTCTGCGTTTTCCCTGCCGGTGATGGTAACGAAGAAGTGGAGCCGGTGGAAGGTCGGAGAGAAACGGTTGTTCGGAAGGCGGGACCGCCAGATGGAAGCGCCCGTCCCCCGGTGAATGCTACGCTTTGAGACGGTATCCAGTCTTGAAGATCAACCACACCGCTGTCAGACATACGGTCAGGAAGAAAATCGTCATGAACAGGCTCAGGCCGACGCTCACGTCGGCGATGCCGTAGAAGCTCCAGCGGAAACCGCTGATCAGGTAGACGATGGGGTTGAAGAGGGTGACCGTCTGCCAGAACGGGGGCAGCATCTTCACGGAGTAGAAACTGCCGCCGAGGAAGATCAGGGGCGTGACGATCAGGAACGGAACGAGTTGCAGCTTCTCGAAGCCCTCGGCCCAGATGCCGAGGATGAAGCCGAAGAGGCTGAAGGTGAAGGACGTGAGTATGAGGAACGCGAGCATCCAGAGCGGGTGCTGTATCTCCAGTGGCACGAACAGCCCCGACGTGGCCAGGATGACCAGGCCGAGGATCACGGACTTGGTCGCCGCCGCGCCGACGTAGCTGATGACGATCTCGATGTAGGAGACGGGGGCCGAAAGGATCTCGTAGATCGTGCCGGTGAACTTGGGGAAGAAGATGCCGAACGAGGCGTTGGAGATGCTCTGCGTCAGGAGCGACAGCATGATCAGGCCGGGCACGATGAACGAACCGTAGCTGACCCCGTCTATCCCGGTTATGCGCGAGCCGATGGCCGCCCCGAACACGACGAAGTACAGCGACGTGGAGATCACAGGCGTCACGATACTCTGCAAAATCGTGCGGAAAGTCCTCGCCATCTCGAAGGTGTATATCGCGCGGATCGCGTGAAAGTTCATCATCTCTCCCTTACCAGGTCTACGAAGATCTCTTCCAGCGAACTCTGTTTGGTCTGGAGGTCTCTGAAACTGACACCAGCTTGGTTGAGGTCGGCGAGCAGGGCGGCGATGTCCGTCCGTCCGGTCTGCGTGTCGTATGTGTAGACGAGCTCGTTGCCGTCCGCGGCGAGTTCCAAGTTGTAGCTAGATAGGCCTTCAGGGATGGCGTCAAGTGCTTCGTGTAGCTGGATCGCCAGTTGCTTCCGGCCCAGATTGCGCATCAACTCGGCCTTCTCTTCGACCAGGATGATCTCGCCGTTGTTTATGACCCCGATCCTGTCTGCCATCTCCTCGGCCTCGACGATGTAGTGGGTGGTCAGGATTATGGTCACGCCGCCCTCGCGCAGCCGTCGCACCATCTCCCACATGTCCCGGCGCAGCTCTACATCGACGCCGGCGGTCGGCTCGTCGAGGAAGAGGATCTGCGGCTCGTGCGCGAGCGCCTTGGCGATCATAACCCGGCGCTTCATGCCGCCTGAGAGCGTCATGATCTTGTCGTCCTTCTTGTCCCACAACGACAGATCGCGGAGCACCTTCTCTATGTAGGCGGGATCCCGCGGCTTGCCGAACAATCCCCGGCTGAAGACGCAGGTGGCCCAGACGGTCTCGAAGGCGTCGGTCGTGAGCTCTTGAGGGACCAGACCGATCAGGGACCGCGCCGCCCGGTACTCGGTGATGATGTCGTGATCGGCGGCCCGTACCTCACCCTCGCCGGGGTTGACGATGCCGCAGATGATGCTGATCAGGGTCGTCTTTCCCGCGCCGTTCGGACCGAGCAGGGCGAAAATCTCTCCCTTTCGGATGTCCAGGTTGATCTTCTTTAGCGCCTGAAAGCCGGTGTCGTAGGTCTTGCTGAGGTTGGATACGGAGATGACGGGCCGCAAGGTCAGGCGTTCTCTCTAGCGGCGATCCGCTGTTCGTATTTCATCTGATTCCTCCTATCGTGACTATCATGCCCGTATGATCTCGCGAACGAGAACTTTGTGCGCCGGGCAGAAGTATGGTTTTCGGCACGTACCTTCGTACAGGTCAACCTCGACACGCCCCACGATGGCGCTGCCGTGCGGTTGTATCCGGCAGCCGCGCGGCTTCGAACCGCCCGCGCCTTCGGCGCCTCGGCAAGGGATCACGCACCAATGAACCATATCTTCTGACCATTTCGTACCGGAGCAAGTCTACTCGAAACACCGCGTTTCTCCGACCATGAAAGTCCGGCGCGGCGCACAGTTCTTGTGTTTTCTCGTGCCTCTTGGAAACCTGTCCGGCAAATCCTGGTTCTCTCACCGTGGCGGGCTTCCATCGCGCTGTTCCAGCGCCGCCTGGAGCCTGGAGATCCGGTCGGACATTTCACGGAGTTGCTTCATCATCTCGGCTTCTCTTGGCGTGGGCTCTGGGGACTCGTCTCCCGTACTGTGGAGGAAGCGTTGTGCCAGAGAGCCGGTCAGCAGCGCGACGAAAGCTATACCGGTGGCCATTACGACTGTGGCAACCACGCGTCCCAGGCTTGTCTCTGGATAGATGTCACCGTAGGCGACGGTGGTCACCGTCTCCGTGGACCACCACAAACCGTCCCAGACGCTCAGTTGCTGCGACGGCTCGACGGCTACGAAGAGCGAGCCGCCACCGACTACCACGGTAAAGACTATCAACGCCGCGTAGCGCAAACCCTCTACGGAGAAGAGACCCCGGAGGCGGTTGGTCACCAATATAAGCCACAGTAGCCTGACCACCGGGAGCACCCGTGCGATCTTCATCGTCGCCGATAGGAACGGCGGGGTGAGCACCACAATGAGCACATTCAGAGGATTTTCGCGTAGCCAGCGCAGCCTATCGGGGACGATGGAGGTCATGACGACCAGGTTTGCTGCGAATACCCCCAGATGCACCAGTCCAACGCGTTAGCAATGAGGTTCCATGCGCCCCCCGGGTTGTACTCCTGCACCCCGATGACCGGGATGGCCAGCAGCGCGGCGACGATCAGCGGCGTTCTAAACCACCCTGCCACCCGCTCGGCGCGCACCGGGGCCCGTGTATCCATAGTAGGTCGGCTCCCTGTCGGGCTCTCACGTTCTGTCGGCATACGTTATCCCTTCTTGACTTGCTACCAGTAACCTGGCTCCTGTCTATTGCACACCCTTCGCGGTGCGATGAACCGAGACGAAGGTTCCGTGACGGACGCCTGTATTGTAGATGGGGATCTCTGGATGATGGGACCGGGCGTTGCGGTCGTAGAAGCGTGAAACCAGGCGAAACCGGAAGGAGCTGGCGTCTTACAAAGATGCTCGTTTACGAGGCCGACGGTGCAAGACCAACAACGTTCTCGACGCTAACCATTACGGAGACAAAAAACTCTGTTTCTGTGGAGTCCCACGGACACAACAACCGCTTTCAGGATTCGTGCTGTCCTCACCGGCGGTAGGGACGCAGAAGTGGTGCTGGACAGAGTTCAGAGAAACGGCACGGATGATACCGCCGATTTCAATGACAAGAATGCCTGGTGAAGACAGTAGGGTTCGCTTCTCGCCGCGTGGCACGGAGTGCGATGGGAACCCACTATCCCACAGCTTACCGGCACATCCGAGAGTAGTCTATTAGATCAACCCCTACGAGGCCAGACGCAGCACCACCACCGGCAACTCGCGCGTTACACCCTCCTGGTACTTGGTGAAGTTCGGGTAGCGCTTGATGATCCTTGCCCACAGTCGGGCGCGCTCGGCCTCATCCGTCGTGGCGGCCTGCACCGCCAGCCGCTCACCACCCACCTCGATCACCACCCGCGGCTCGGCTGTCAGGTTGTGGTACCAGGCGGGGTGAGTTGCCAATCCCCCGTTCGAGGCGACGACCACGTAGGCGTCCTCGTCGCGCATGTACCCGACCGGCCAGGTCCGCTCCTTGCCGGTGCGTCTTCCTGTTGTGGTTAGCAGCAGCACCGGCATGCGGTCGTTTGCCCAGTTGCCGCCCACCCGGCCGTCACTGACCCTGTACAACCAGCGGTGCATGGGGGCGAAGGTTTTGAGCATCGACCGAAAGAAGCGGTTGTCGCGGTCCTCGCGCTCCAACGTAGTACGCTCCTTTCCCTCGATCAGTTTTGAACCTGGTGCGCCCAAGCTCAAGCTTCGTGACGTACCAAACGGAAATAGTAACCCAATGGTGGGGTTGGTAGAAGACTGGCGAGCGTCAGCCAACGCAGTCGCGTCCACAAGATAAATGTCCTTGCCTTCCTGGCCCGTGAGAATAGCGGTCCTGGACTCAATTGGGCGGTTGGCGCCGACCCTTGTGGAGGTAACGAACCTCTACCTCCTGATAGTTGCCGCACTTCGGGCAGGTGAAGGGACGCACCTTGCGGGAGCCGTAGGCCGGTACGATGGTAGTCTTGTTCCAGTCGAAGACGTATCCGCAGTTCTCGCATCTCTGCCGGAACGTGACCACCGTGCCCCGCTCGTTGACGATCTTGCCGCCCGTCATCTCTATCGCCACGCTACGCCTCCCGACGCCGATAAGCCCGAATGTACTCACCTGATTCTACAAAACGAGGTG
>JACCTS010000313.1 GCA_013812245.1 Rubrobacter sp. | reverse complement strand
AACGCCGGCTACGATCCCATCACCCCCGTGATAGTAACCAACCCCGAAGACCATCCGGTGAGTAATCCGAGGAGCGACGAAGTACGCGCCGGGGAGCCGCTCTTCGAGGCCGGGGATTGAAGCGCATCCTCGACTGCGCCGCCTCCGACTTCGCAAACATGGACGGGGCGGCGCTCCTCGAAGCCGTCAGGAGATCCGAGGGACGCACCATCCTCTGCGAGATCCTGTGGCCCGCTCCTCCACTCGTTGACGGCGTCTGGAACGCTGGGGTCGTCGTGGCCTTTGGCGCTGACCTCGTCCTGCTCAACATGTTCGACGGCGAGGGTCTGGCAGACATCAAGAGCCGTCTCGGTCGTCCCGTCGGCGTAAACGTGGAACCTTCGGATAACGTGCCCGAGCACCGGCGGGTGAGCCGGGAGAACCTGCGGCGCCTCGCGGACGCGGACTTCGTGGTCGTCACAGCCAACCCGGACGCGGAAGTGGGGGCGGAAGAGATGCTGTCCGCCGTCGTGCTGGTACGGGAGATCCTGCCCGAAGCTCTCGTCTTCGCCGGAAAGATGCATGGGAGCGGTGGACGAGGTCTCGTCGAGGTGGAGGAGATCTCACGTCTCGCCGGGGTATCCGACGCGGTGCTCCTGCCCGCGCCTGGCACCGTGCCGGGGAGCCGGGAGGCACTGGTCGCGGAGCTCGCCGACGCCGCGCGCGGGGCCGGGGCGTTGGTCGTGGCGGCGGTTGGGACCTCGCAGGAGGGCTCGGATCCCGAGACCGTCAGGGAGCTGGCGCTTGCCGCCAAACGGATCGGAGCCGACGTGCTGCACCTGGGAGATGCTGGTGTCTCGGGTATCTCCGAGCCGATGAACGTGCTGGCCGCTTCGCTCGCCATTCGGGGGCGCCGTCACACCTACAGGCGCATGGCGATTGGGCGTGGTTGAGGGTCCATGTCCCGGTCTCTGCCGACACAACCGAAACTCCACGTATTCCCCGACTACGATGCCCTGAGTTCCGCGGCGGCTGAGGCGGTAGCCAGGAAACTGAGGGCCGAACCGGAGACGGTCTTTCTGCTGCCGACCGGGGTCACACCCCTCGGCATGTACCGGCGTCTGGTCGAGATGCACGCCGGTGAGGGATTGTCTTTCGCCGGAGCGACCTTCTTCAACCTGGACGAGTACCTGGGGTTGCCCGCCGACCATCCGGCGAGTTACCACGTCTACATGCGGGACAATTTCTACGGTCTCGTGGACGCCGATCCCCACCGCGTCCACGTCCCGGACGGCTCCGCGGTTGACCCTGAGGCGGAGTGCGAACGATATGAAGCGGCGATGACGGAAGCTGGCGGGGTGGGGCTGTGCGTGCTCGGGATCGGGCGCAACGGCCACGTCGGGTTCAACGAGCCAGGGGCTCCCTTCGATTCGCGCACCCGCGTCGTCAGGCTCGCCGAGACCACCCGCCTGGTGAACGCCGGGGACTTCGAGGGCGCGCGCGCACCTGAAAGAGCCATCACGGCCGGGATGCGCACCATCTTCGAAGCGCGTGAGATCCTGCTCCTCGCTTCTGGTGCAAACAAGTCACAGGCGGTTGCGGCGGCGGCCGGGGGAGAGGTGTCGGAGGACGTGCCAGCCTCGATGCTGCAAAGGCATCCCCGCGCAACCTTCATGGTAGACCAGGAAGCGGCCTCTGCCGTAGTGGATGCCGGATGACGACGCTGGCCTTGCGTGGCAGGGTGGTCACGGAGAAAGAGGTCTGGGACTGGGGAACCGTGCTCGTCGAAGGAGGGAAGATCTCGGCCGTAAGCCGCGAGCAGCTCGATGCTGACGAAACCCTCGACGTAGGCGAAGGATTCCTGGCGCCCGGTTTCGTGGACCTCCAGGTCAACGGGGCCTTCGGCGTGGATGTCGTCGCGCATCCCGATAACCTGCACGAGCTCTCCGCAAAGTTGCTGACCACGGGCGTCACCTCGTACCTCCCGACCATGGTTTCCCTACCTCTCGACAGGTATCCGGCCCTACTATCGGAAATATCTCTGGACGCAAAAACCGGAGCGGAGCCGCTCGGGCTCCACCTCGAAGGCCCGTTTATCAACCCCGCCAAACGGGGCGCTCATCCCGAAGAGAACGTCTCGCCGCCGGACGCCGAAGCTCTCAGGGCCATGCTCGCGGCGGCGAGCGTAAGGATGGTCACGCTCGCCCCCGAATTGCCGGGGGCTGGAGAGCTCGTGAAGGTGGCGACCCGGCGTGACGCCGTGGTATCCGTGGGCCACTCCGATGCGACCTTCGAGGAGACGCTTGAGGCTCTGGATTCTGGCGTCCGTAGCGTGACGCACCTCTTTAACGCCATGAGCCCACTGCATCACAGGGATCCAGGGGTTCCGGGAGCGGCCCTGACCCACCCGGAGGCCGTGTGCGGGATCATCGCCGATGGCCGGCACGTGCATCCAGGCATGGTCAGGCTGGCATACGAAAAACTTGGTCCGGATCGCCTCTACCTCGTGACGGATGCCATGTCTGCCGCCGGGATGGACGCCGGAGACTACGCCCTGGTCGACCGGCGAGTCCGTATGAGCGACGGCGTCCCCCGGCTCGAAGATGGGACGATAGCGGGGAGCGTGCTGCTCATGGACGAGGCGCTGAGGAATACGCTGGCCTTCACCGGATGCTCGCTGCCGGAAGCCGTGCGGATGGCCGCGACTACCCCAGCGAGGCTCATCGGAGAGGATGGTCGTAAGGGACGACTGGCCCTCGGCTGTGATGCCGACGTGGTCGCGCTCTCGCCGGACCTGACGATTGAGGCGATATGGTCGAGGGGCGTACTCAGGTACGATCAGCGTCTTGGGGCTGCGGGAGTCACGGACCCAAGAGGCGCATAGGCAACGGTGGCACGGGCAATTTGTACATGAGACGTGTTGTTGTAATCGGCCAGCTCGCCCCGGCGCGACGTTACTCGGCCACCCGCTGGGCGAGCAACCGCTTGGCCTCCTCAGCGCTCCGGCGATTGTCGTCGCGCATCCGGCGGAAGAAGCTGGCCAGCTCGTCGTCACCTGTTCGCTCGGCGCTCCTCGCAAGAGCATCGTACCTGTCGGCGTTCTGCATAGCCACGCTGTAGAGTTCGTCTTTCACGCAGATCACCTCCGCAAATAGGAAACATCAACGGATAAAGTATATGCCAACAACACATAGTGTCGATGGCCTGAATTGTGTAATTCTCGTGTGGACTGCGGTAGGGGTCTGGAAAGGTCACGTCTCGCCAAGATGGCGAGTATGAACGGTGAGATATAGAGGTTCGGGCTACCGCACTGCGGCTCAGAACAGGACTTTGTCCATCCGTTGTAGCGCCTCGGTGATGTTCTCGCGTGAGCTTGCGTAAGAGAATCGCAGGTGTCCTTCGCCGTGCTCGCCGAACCCCGTGCCCGAGAGGCAGGCGACGCCGGCTTCCTCGAGGAGCAGATCGGCCAGAGTTTGGGCCGAATAGCCGGTGCCGGTGATACGCGGGAAGGCGTAGAAAGCCCCTTTCGGGGTGGCGCATTCGACGCCTAGAAGGTCGTTGAGTCCAGACACGATCAGATCCCGCCGCGCCCGGAACTCGGCCAGCATGCGTTCGACGTTGTCCTGTGGGCCTTCGAGGGCCGCGAGCCCGGCCTGTTGGGCGACGGCGCTGGCGCAGGAGTTGGAGTTGACCTGGAGTTTGGTGATCTCGGCGGCGAGGGCCCTCGGCATCACGCCATATCCCAGCCGCCAGCCGGTCATAGCGTAGGTCTTGGAGAAACCGTCAAGGATGATGGTATGTTCGTCGGGGTCGAAGCCCGGCTCCGAGGTTATGGAGGCGAAGTGGCCTTCGTATGCGAGGCGGGAGTAGATCTCATCGGAGAGGACGGTCACGCCGGGATACTCGCGCAGTGCCTCGGCGAGGACGGCGAAGTCATCTTCCGTAAGGACGCCGCCCGTGGGGTTGGCGGGTGAGTTGAGGATCACGAGCTTCGTCCGGTCGTTCAGGCCCGAACGGAACTCGTACGGGTCGAAGCGGAAGTCGTTCTCCTGACGCAGCGGCACGAATACGGGCCGTCCGCCGGCGAATCGGACCATGGACTCGTAGATCGGGAAAGCGGGGTTGGGAAGCAATACTTCATCGCCCGCTTCGACCAGCGCCAGGATGACGAAGAACATGATCGGCTTCCCGCCCGGCGTGACGACGACCTGCCCGGGATCCACCGCAATGTCGCGGCTCCGGGACACGTCTCTGGCTATCGCCTCTCGCAGCTCGGGGATGCCGGCCGTGGGGGTATAGTGAGTGTGCCCCTCGCGGAGCGCCCGGCATCCGGCCTCGACGATGTGCTCCGGCGTGTCGAAGTCCGGCTCCCCGATCTCCAGGTGGATGACGTCGCGTCCCTGGGCCTCCAGTGCTTTCGCCTTCGCCAGCACCGAGAAAGCCGACTCGGTCCCCAGCAGGCTCATCCGATCCGCTAGATCCACACCGTTGCTCCTCACTTCGCGCTGGCTACAATCTGGCCCATTACACCACACGGCGGGCCGTGTTTCGGAGTTGTGGCGTCGATATACGGCTCAGAGATCCAGCTCCCAGCTCTGCCCGACGAGGTCGTGGCCGAAGCTATGGTGCTCCTCTTCCTCCACGAGCTGGAAGCCCTGTTTTTCGTAGATGTGGCGTGCGGCGTGGAGCACGTCGTTGGTCCAGAGGGTGAGCTTGCTGTATCCGGTGCGGCGGGCGAATCGGATGCACTCCTCGACGAGTCTTTCTCCCAGGCCGAGGCCGCGCGCTTCCGGCTCGACCAGCAGCAACCGGAGCTTTGCCACCTCATCGCTCTCTCGTACGAGAAAGACGCAACCGGCGATCCCGCCTCCCATCTCGGCGATCCAGGCCCGCTCCCGCGCCGGGTCGTAGCCTTCTGCGAAATCCGCAACGATGTGGGCCACGAGCGCCTCGAAGCGTCCGTCCCAGCCGTACTCCCTGGCGTAGAGCGCGCCGTGCCGGTGGACGACCCAGCCCATGTCGCCCGGCGCGTGCTGCCGCAGGAAGAACGGCTCGGAGAACTTGAACCTCCCGCCGGATTCTTCGCCGAGGATGTCCTCGATGGTCCGCATAGCGTCGAGGAGCCGTCTCCGGTCTCCTTCCGAGAGGCCGTCGAGCATCTCGGAAACCTCCTCGCGCGAACGCTCGTCGAGCAGCGAGACGGCGGCCTCGCCGTCGGGAGTGAGGGAGAGCAACCGTCGCCGTCCGTCCGCCTCCGAGCGTACCCGGTCCACGAGCCCCTGTGACTTCAGTCCGGCCAGGATGCGGCTGAGATGACCAGGGTCCAGGCCCAACTCCCGCGAAATGTCCGTCGCCGTTGGATCTCCGCGACGCGACACCTCGATCAGCACCCGCGCCTCGGCCAGCGAGTACGGGCTGTGCAACAACCCCTCGCGCAGAACCCCGATCCGTCGCGTGAAAAACCGGTTGAACCGCCGAACCGCCCAAACCTCCGTCCCCGAATCTTCTCTCCGCACGTAACACCTCCTAGTATGTTTGCCATTGTCCAATTATTGCTTGATGAAATCAAATAAATTGCCGAAGGGCTAGTAAACGGTGGGCTTCGGCGACGTTCGCGGGGCGAGGGGGTGGTCTAAACTTCAGGGAAGGGAGCATGTGATCGGAGAAGGCATTGTATGGAGGCATGACGGGATCGGTTGGAAGGTTCGGAATGGTCGTAGTGCTTTCTGGATGGTGGCTGGAGCGGTACGCTGCGAAATCTGGCTCGTCGGAGAGGTGTTCCACCGTGAGACAATGTTCCTCGGGTCGGGTACGAGGCGGTTGGGCGTGACGGTTTATGATCGGAAGGTCTCGAACCGGAGCGGGTGGTGGAGTTGCTGAGTCGCGACGGTATAGCGGGCAAGGCAACGTCCTGTTCGCGGGAGATCGGCTGAAGCGCCGGGTATTCTGGCGAAGATGAAATCCCGGTGGGGGGCCTGGGGATACTTCGTCGTTGCATCGTGCGTGATCTTGGTCCTCACGTCCGGGTGCGGTGAGGAAAAGCGAAGCGACGCCCACGACGACCCGCGACCTTCGGATGACCGGCCCAACATCGTCCTCGTGCTCGCCGACGACTTCGATCCCACGCTCTTGCGGGCGATGCCGGAGACTCGCCGGGAGGTTCGAGACCGGGGTGTGACGCTGGAGAACGCCATCACCACGCTACCGATGTGTTGCCCCTCCCGGTCGACCATCCTGACCGGGATGTACCCCCACAACCACGGCGTCTGGTACACGAGGGGAATCCGGAGCGGGTGGCCCGCCTTCCACGTCCGCGGGCTCGACGAAAACACCGTGGCGGCGTGGATGCACGAAGCCGGATACCGGACGTTCTTCGCCGGCAAGTACCTCAACGGCTACGACGACACGCGCTACGTACCGCCGGGCTGGGACGACTGGAACGGATACCTCGGGGAGTATCCGGGCGAGACTTATCGCCTGAACGAAAACGGCGAGATACACACCTACGACCGGGGCGAGATCCTCGACACCGACCTCATCGCCCGCAAGGCCGAGGCCTTTATCGGCGACGCTGAGGACCCCTTCTTCGCGTTCGTCGCCACCAATGCGCCGCACAGCCCATACTACGCCGCCAAGCGACACGCAGACGAGTTCTCGGGCGCCGCGCTCCCCGATGACCTGAGCCGCAACGAGGGCGACGTCTCGGAAAAGCCCCGGTACGTGCGCGAGGGGCCGATCCTGACGGAAGAGCAACTCGCGGGGGAGCGCGAGGTGTACCGTGCGAGGCTCCGGGCCGCCGCGTCCCTGGACGATCTGGTCGGCGGAGTCTTGGATGCCCTCCGGTCGGCGGGCGAGCTGAAGAACACCTACGTATTCTTCTGGACGGACAACGGCTACCATCTGGCGGGGACCCATCGCCTTCCGCGTGGCAAGCACACTCCCTACGAGGAGGACATAGACGTGCCGATGTTCATCCGGGGACCGGGCGTGCCTGGGGGTGTGGTGCGGGGGGATCTCACCTCCAACACGGACCTCGCGCCCACCTTCGCCGGAATAGCGGGGGCGTCAGTGCCTGGCACGGTGGACGGTCGTTCTCTCCTTCCGTTGCTGGGCCGGAACCCGCCCGAACACTGGCGGACGGCGCTCCTGGTCGAGAGCAAAGCGGGATTCGGGGAGGAGCCGCCGGAGAACATGCCAGCCTACGCCGCATTGCGCACCGAAAATGCCACCTACGTGGAGTACGCGACGGGGGAGACGGAGCTCTACGACCTCTCCCGCGACCCCAATCAGCTAGAAAACCTGGCCCGCACGGCGGAGAAGGTCCGGATCTCCCGGTTTCACGACCGGCTAGCAGCGCTCCGCTCGTGCGCCGGGGAGGCGTGCAGAGAAGCCGAGGACTGATGCCGGGACCAGGAGAAAGGTTGGTACTCACCAAGCGAGCCGCGGACGAAGCGCTTCACGGTCCACGCACCGCCAGCGAGCATACTAACTCCCCGCTCCGGCTAGCGACGGCCAGGCTTACTCGTCCCGCAGGCGTGCGTACTCGTCCACCCGGAACGTGAAGCGCTTCTCGTGGACGTTTCCCAATTCGTCTTCGACCACGAGCCGTAGTCGGGGCCGTCCGGCGTTGCCGGTTTCTTCGAGGTTCCGGGCAAGGGTTCGGGCCCGCGTCCAAAACCTGACTGTATCTCCGGGTTCCATTGTCAGTGGCGGACTCTGGTCGCCTTCGAGTGGTTCGTCGTGCGCCGGTCCACCACCCTTCGGGGACGCGTAGATCCGGGTCACCTTCGCGCTTTCGCGCCCCGCGTTGGTAACCTCGAAGAATACGTAGAGGGGAGAAATATCTCCTTGCTCCGGGCGGGTGAATGCCCCGAGAGATTGGGCTAGCTTCAGGCGGGGTTTCGTCTTTCCCGCCAGTCGCCGGAACACGAGTCCGGCCTACGGGGCCTGGATGCGGTCGGCGATCAGGTCAGCGTACAGGCGCTGGCCAGGGGGCTGCGGGTGTGTGCCGTCCTCCACGAAGAGCTCGGGCCGTCCTGCGCTCACAGCGTGCCAGTCCGCGAGCACCATGTTCGGGTACCGCGCCGCGCCCTCGGCGAGCACCTCGTTGTTAGGCTGCTCCCACGGGCGCGGGACCGTGACGTTCACGACCACGACGCGCGGCACGTCCGAGAGTATCCGCATGATCTGGTTGAACTGCTGCTCCGTGATGACCCCGTTGTTGCCGAGGTGGACGATAACGACGTTTCCGAGCTGGCCCGTCACACGCCGGCTCCGCAGGATGGCCACGGCATCGTACGCTTGCAGTCCCACCTCCGCGTCCATGACGGTGATGTTGCCTACCCGATTCTGTAACGTCCCGGCGGAGCCGAGCATCACCGAGTCCCCGATGGCCGTGACCGGACCCACGGAGACGGGGACCTGTGGTTCAGCTAGCTTATGGTCCGCCTGCCCCTTGCTCTCGCTTTTCTCATTCGAGGCTTTCTCCGCAGTGTCCTTGCCGGATGAGGAAGGCGTTTCCCAATCCTTGTCCCTCTCAGCCCACTTCTCTCGCGCCTGGAGTTGTGCCTGGCGCAGGTCTACTGTGGGGGCCAGGTCTTCGGTGTCCGGCAGGACGTCTTTGGTTGAGGAGACCTCGGTGTGGATGGCCTCCATCGAGGCGATGTACTCGGGGGTCTCCGGCGCTTCGGTGCGTGCCGCGGCGACGCCGAGCGCGGCGCACAGGGCGACGATGGGCACTGCGGTCCCGATCCAGATCGCACCGAGCCTGCGGCGGCGGGAGCCACTTGCCTCGCGCAGATCACGCCAGGCGCGTTCCAGGGCGCCGTGACGGATCGGGGTCTCCACGTAACGGTACGAGAGGTCCGCCAAGACGACCGTTATCGTCAACCGCAGCGCCAGGAGCGCCGGGCCGTGTAGTGGAACGTCCAGATCGGGACGGGTAACCATGAAGACCGGCCAGTGCCAAAGGTAGATGCCATAAGATCGCACCCCGATCCAACGCAAGGGAGCGAGGCTCAAAAGACCCGTTCCCAGGCCCGTGCGGGG
>JACCTS010000312.1 GCA_013812245.1 Rubrobacter sp. | reverse complement strand
CACATCCACCTTGAGCAAAGCCCCTTCGGACGATATCATGGATTCCAGGATGCGCTCGTAGCTCAGCCGGATAGAGCGTCTGACTACGAATCAGAAGGTCGCAGGTTCGAGTCCTGCCGAGCGCGCCCCCAAAAGTCCTGCAAAAGTGGGGCTCTTTTCTCTGTTGATGGCTTCCACTTCACCCCTGCTTTCACCGTTTGACCGCAATAGGAGATTGGAGTCTCCCGTAGAAGGGGGCAAGAGAACGTTCGTTGTGCGTCCCTTTATCGCTACGAAGGAGGTTGGAGAAGAGAGGTTTGCAGCTCTTCGGATCCGGCGGTCTGCACCGCTACCTCCTGTCCGGGAGCTGACTCGGGCTCTTCGAGGAAGCGCCAGTGCGGAGTGTCTCTCCAGTGACTTCAAAGATAACAACATCCGGCGACCCTTACTTAACTTTGCTCCAACAAGAGATCCTGGGCGAAGTGATCTCTTCACCCAATCACTGATGGACGGCGCTCTCCGTATCCGGTGGCCTGCTCGAAGGCGCGGGCGAGTTGGAGAACGCCGAGATCGTCCCTATAGCGGCCCACGATCTGCACCCCGACCGGTAAGCCTTCCTGGGTGAAGCCGCACGGGACCGAGATCGCGGGCAGCCCTGCAGCCGTGACGTAGTAGCAGGACTTCATCCACTCGATGTAGTTCTTCATCTCGACACTGTTTATCTCCGTGACGTACCGTTGCTCGATATCGAACGGCGGCACCTGGGAGACGGGTAGGATCAGGAACTCGCGCGTCTGCATGAACTTCCGAACGCGATGGTATAGCTCCGTGCGCTTCTTCTCCGCCCGCCCGAGCTGCGGCCCTGTCAGTTTCCGACCCTCCTCGATGTTCCAGACGACAGTGTCCTTCAAATCGCCGCGGTGGTCGTCCAGCAGATGCCCATAGATCAGCTCGTAGTACCAGGCCCGCCACGTCATGAAGATCTCATCCGCCCCCGAGAAGTCAGGTTCTCCGTCTTCGATGGTGCAGCCAAGATCTTCGAGGATCGGCCGCACTTCTTCCAGAACAGCCGCTACGCGCGGGTCCACGGGTACCCCACCAAGGTCGCGGCTCCACGCGAGACGGACGCCGGAGAAGTCCCGTTCCAGCGGGCTGGCGAACGCGGTACCGGGCTCGGGGAGGGAGACGGGGGAGCGCGGGTCGGGGCCGACCATCGCGGAGAGCATCAGGGCGACGTCGTCCACCGTGCGGGCCATCGGACCCTCGACGGCGAGCGGGAACCAGGCTGCGGCTCTTGGCCACGAGGGAACTCGGCCGACCGATGGGCGCATCCCTACCACGTTGCAGAAGGAGGCCGGGTTGCGTAGAGATCCACCAACGTCGCTCCCGGCGGCGATGGGGAGCATCCCACACGCCAGGGAGACGGCGGCCCCGCCGCTGGAGCCGCCGCAGGTCTTGGTGGTGTCGTATGGGTTCTTCGTCTCCCCGAAGACCTCGTTGAAGGTCTGGGAGCCCGCGCCAAACTCCGGGGTGTTCGTCTTGCCGACCATGATGGCGCCAGCCTCGCGTAGCCGCTCCACTATGAGCGCGTCGTGGTCCGGTATGTGGTCCCGGTACACCCTGGAGCCGAAGGTGGTCCGCACGCCCTTCGTCGGCACGAGGTCCTTGTGGGCCACGGGCAACCCGTGCAGCGGCCCGACCTCCCCTCCGCGCGCCAGCCGCTTGTCTGCATCGCGGGCGGCGTCCATCGCTTCCTCGGGGATGAGGGTGACGATGGCGTTCACTTCCGGGTTGACGCGCTCTATCTGGGAGAGATGCGTCTCCATCACCTCGACGGCTGAGAGGTCGCGTTCGCGGATGCGTCGGGCAAGCTCGGTGGCTGGTAGGAAGCAGATGTCGGTGTCGGGCGTCACCCCGCTACGTGATGATGCCGTCTTCGGAGAGCAGGCGCCGTTCTTCGGAGCGCATCTCCGAGATGTCCGAGAGGTGGGTTTCCGAGAGGAAGAAGACGCTCACGAAACCGATGATGGACATGAGCAGCATGTACAGCGAGATGGACCACGACACCCCGGTCAGGATCAGGCGCTGGGAGGCTATGATGGGGCCGAGCCCGCCGCCGATGACGCCGCCGAGGTTGTAACTGACGGCCGCGCCGGAGTAGCGGAGCCTGGTGCCGAAGAGTTCTGGCAGGTACGCGCCCATCGGCCCGAAGAGCATGGCGAAGATGATCATGCCGACGGTGAAGGAGACTGAGATCAGGACGGGATTCCCCGTATCGAGCAGCCAGAAAAGCGGGAAGGCCCACCCGGCGGCGAGCACCGTCCCCGCCAGGCACAGCCTGCGTCGCCCGACGCTATCCGAGAGTACGCAAAAACGGGTATGGCAAGCCCCATGACGGCCACGGCGATCATGGCGCAGTACAGCATCGTGCTGCTCGATAGCCCTAATTCTCCCGTTCCGTAGGCGAGCGAGAAGGTGGTGACGGTGTAGAAGATCACGTAGGTCAGCGAGATGCCGCCCGAAGCCAGTATCAGGACGAGCGGGTACGTCCGCACCATGTCCCACACCGGAACCCTCGCCCGCGTTCCCTCTTCCATGGCCCGCTGGAAGACCGGCGTCTCGGCCACCGTAACGCGGATGTAGTGCCCGATCAGGACGAGCACCGCGCTCGCCAGGAACGGTATGCGCCAACCCCACGCCGCGAACTGAGCGTCCGAAAGCGAGAGCGTGAGGAACAGAAAGAGCCCGCTGGAGAGCAGAAATCCTACCGCCGGTCCCATCTGTGGGAAGCTGGAGTACAGGCCGCGCCTGCCCTCTGTAGCGTGCTCCGTCGCCATCAACACAGCCCCGCCCCATTCACCGCCGAGTCCGAAACTCTGCAAGAAGCGCAACAGGACGAGCAGGAGCGGGGCGGCGTAGCCAATGGTAGCGAAGCCGGGGAGAAGCCCGATCAGGAACGTCGCAACCCCCATCAACAGGAGCGAGACGATGAGCATGGTCTTGCGGCCGAGCCGGTCCCCAAAGTGCCCGAAGAAGACTGCCCCAGAGGCCGCGCGAAGAAAGCCACGGCGAACGTGGCAAACGAGGCTAGCGTCCCCGTCGCCGCAGCGAACTCGGGGAAGAAAACCCCACCGAAGACCAGCGTCGCCGCTGTCCCGTAGATATAGAAGTCGTAGAACTCGATGGCCGTCCCGATGAAGCTGGCGAACGCCACCTTCCCCATCGAGGTCGTCTCCTGCCCGCCCACGCGCTCCATATTCCTCCCTCGAAGCCTCCGCTTAAAGCCTACAGAAACGTCGCCCGGCGGGCAACGCTGCGTATGGAGTACGCTCTTCTATGCCTGCGAGGACCGGGAAGAACGCCACCGGAAGAAAAGGTATCCGGCGCCAGAGAGCACTGCCACGGCGACCGCGTAGTCCAGGTAGTGGAGGTAGTCCCCGATCGCCGCCCAGTTCTCACCCAGCACGAACCCGATGTACGTCAGGGCGAAGACCCACGGCACGCACCCGGCGAGGGTATAGAAGGTAAATTTGGCGAAGTTCATGCGTGCGGTCCCGGCGGGGAAAGAGATGAACGTCCGCACCACCGGCAGGCAGCGGGAGACGAAGACCGTGAGCTCGCCGTACTTGTCGAACCACTTCTCGGCGACCTGGAGGTGATGCTCGCGTACGCCGACGTATTTCCCGTAGTGGAACCACAGCTCGCGTCCTCCCCAGAGCCCGATGAAGTAGGCGATCCAGGACCCGATCAGGTTTCCGAGCACACCGGCAATGCCCGCGGCGAGGAGGCTCATCTTGCCCTGCGAGACCAGATATCCCGCGAACGGCGAGATGGCTTCTGATGGGATCAGGATGCCCATGCTCTCAAGCAGCATCAGCAC
>JACCTS010000304.1 GCA_013812245.1 Rubrobacter sp. | reverse complement strand
AGGTAGCGGCGCCACAGGCGGCGCGGTTCGAGGAGGAGCCGCGCCAGCCACTCGAAGCTGTTTTCCGTGAGCACCCTCGGTCCTCGCCGCAACCCACCGGAGACGTAGTCGAAGACGGCGCCACCCGTGAGGGCGACGCCCGCGTTCAGCCTGCTCCGGTTCTCCATCAGCCAGCGTTCCTGGAGCGGCATACCGAGGCCGACCAGTAGGATGTCCGGCGCGGCAGCGTTGATCTCTCCCACGATTACCTCGTTCTCGGCGCTCCCGGCCGAGCGGTCGAAGTAGCCGTGGCGCGTGCCGGCGATCTGCAATCCGGGATGTCGTTTCCGGAGCCGCCGCGCGGCCTCGTCGGCAACGCCGGGACGGGCGCCGAGGAAGTAGAGTGAGAGCCCCTCCGCCTCGGCGAAGGCCGCAAGGCGCCACATCCAGTCGGCGTAGGTGATCCTCTCGGGGATGCGCCCTCCCAGGATGCGAGCCGCGAGCATCACACCAGCCCCATCGCAGAACACAACGTCCGCGCGGTTCAGGAAACCCCGCAGCGCCGGGTCCCGGTAGCACAGGTTGAGACAGTGCGCGTTGGCGCTGAGCACCAGGGAAAGCCCATCTTCGCCGGCGAGGCGCAGCAACGCCGCGTGCAGTTCGTCAACCGTCACCGGGTTCACGCTGACGCCGAGGACTTCGATCTTGCCGCCCTTCAGAGCCTGCGCCATATTGATTCCTCGATCTCCCTGAACCGCGTGTCCCAGGAGTTCTCGCGGGCGAGCGCGATCCTGGCCCTCGCCTTCTCCGCCGTCTCCAGCCCGTTCAGGCCTCGCAGTACTTCGACGAACTCTCCTGCGCCGCGCGCCGGATACACGTGGGGCCCGAGCGCCGCCAGCGCCGGCAGCGGGGTCGCCACGACGGGCTTTCCTGTCGCCAGGCATTCGTAAGTCTTGGCCGGCGAGATGCTCCGGGTGAGGTCGTTGACCTTGTAAGGGAGGACGAAGGCGTCCACACTCGCGAGCGCAGCCGGGAGCTTCTCGTGCGTAACCTCCCCACGGTAATCTATCCCGGGTGTATCCAGGAACTTGCGGGGCACGCGGCCCAATCCGCCCACGATCCGCACCCTGAAGCCGGAAGCTGCGATCCCCCGCAGCACATCGAAGTCCACGCGCTCCTCACCGAGATGGCCGAAGAAACCTACGGTTCGTATCTCGTCGTAGTGGTCTCCTTGCAAGACGGCGAACCTGTCGAAGTCAACACCGGGGCCGCTCAGGAAAGCGTCCGGACGCAGGGGTTTCGCTTTTTCGAGGAGCGGCGTCGAGGTGCAGGAGACGATGTCGGCTCGCCGGAGCAACTCGCGCTCGGTGGCGGATATGTCCCGGGGGATGCCAGGGAAGCCCGCGTAGTCGTCCGAGCAATCGTAGAAGAGGAGCCGGGGTTCGAGGCCGGAGATCAGGTCGAGCGTCGTCCGGGTCGGCGGATAGGCCACGACCACGGGGTTTGGGCCGGTGATCTTCTCAAGATCCCGCACCACCCGCGGCACGAAGATTTTGCGGTTGATCCATCGGAAAGCCCTGTGTGTAGGCGGTGCAACGAGCGGGGCGTACACGGAGAGCCCGGGCTCCCCGGCCGGGCGCTTTCCGCCGGAGCGAGGGAGCCGGGCCGCGATCTTACGCAGTGTCGCCCGGTTCATGCGGGGGTTGGAGAGGCCCGTGGTCTCTACGAAAACGGTCGGGTAACCGGCGCGCGCGAACCGGGTGGCGAGGATCTGGTGCCGCTGCCACAGGAAATCCCACCGGATGCCGGAGAGCATCACAACCGCCGGCCGTTCCATCCCTCAGCCCTCTCTCGGGATTTCGCCGTGAAGCTCGCTCGTCCGATTCTTCATCAGGGCATAGGCGCCATCGGGATCCGGCCTGGAACCTTCGCCGTAGATGCGGTCGAGACCGAAGAGGCTCAATATTTCGATGGCCCTTTTCGCCCGGGCTTCGTCCACGATGCCTCGCCAGCCGTCGAGCGTCCGGTTTCCCGTCACCCCTTCTCTGCTCAGGGGCGAGGGACGGTCAAGCATCTCGTAGACGCGGTCGTCGAAGTCCCGGCCGAGGAACGCGAAGAGGCGTGGGATCTCCGTTTCCGGACTGGTAAGAATCTCTTCGTAGAAGACGAGGTGTACATCCTCAGGGGAGAGTTGCTTCAAGGGGACGTAGTTCTCTATGCACCAGAGAAACACGTGCCGCTCGAAGTCCGTGTTTGCTTTGCTTATCTCATCCTCGAACGGCCGGAGATGGTCCTCGACGAGATCCTCCTGGGCCATCACGCCCGCGAGGCCGTCTTTCCATCCGAGCGCGAGCTTCGAGGCGGCGACGGCGCAGGGATGTCTGAGAAGCAGGATCATGGGCATTCCAGGGAAGTTGGCGCGCATCCAACCCAGGAGCAAGTTGGCCCTTATGTCCTTGATGAGGCGCCGCCGCGCGAAGAACCCGCGGTGGAAGCGGTCCGCCCAGGGGCTCCTCAGTCCCCCGGATAGGATCTTGCGCGCCGGACGGAGATACTCTTCCCTCCGGTCTTCCGGCCTCAGGTACTGCTTGCGCCGGAAGTTTCGGCAGAGGGGAACGCGCTCCGGATCAAAAGGCTCGAAGACGAACCGGTACTCGCGCCGGTAGTTGACGATCTCGGAGACCCAGGTGGTCCCGCTCCGTCCGCTCCCGGCGAGGAATACGGAGCGGCGGTGGTCCCGGTTCGGGTCCAGGTAGAGCGGCGCCAGCAACCGTTCCATGACCCCGCCGCCCTTCACGGTTCCCGGCTCCCTCCCGGATAAGCTCGTCAGCCCCGCTCCTCGTACGGTTTCTCGGGCTGTTCGCGCTCCTTCCAGGAGGCCATCTTCACGGTCACCCCGGACAGGATGAAGAACAAGAGGGTCGAGGGCGGGAGGTACCAGTGCCATTCGATCACCGAGGAGAGGAGGTAGATCACCACCGCAGCCACCAACCCCGAGAGAAGCAGCCTCCGGTGCCCGGAGGATCTCCAAGCCTGCCTCGCCGTGTATCCGACCAGCAACCCGGAGAACCCCACCATGGCCAGGAACGCGAACAGCCCGGTCTCGGTGCCCTGCTCCAGGTAAAGATTGTGGACCTGCTTTACGCCCGCATCCACCGGACGCTCCCTGAACCAGGTGTACTGGAACGTCCCGGCCCCCGTGCCCGTCAGGGGATGCTGTTTCCACTCCTCCCAGGCGACCTTCCAGTAGTCCTCCCTGAAACCTATGCTCAGGGACGTGAGATTCTGTCTGGCGCCCGTGTCTCCCCGCGGGTCGCTCAGGATGGCGTCGTAAGCCTTCCCCACCCCACCGTACTGGTCCGCGACCAGCAACGCCCCCCCGAGCACGGCCACGGCCACCAGGGCCAGAAAAGCCCCGCCAATGGCCCGGCGCGCCAGGGGCGTGAGATCGTAGCGGCTGACGAGAAGCGCGTATCCGCACTGCAGCGCGAACGCCACGACGAGCGCGATGACCAGGTCGTTGCGCAACTCTACCCCGGCGGCGAGCTTCTGCCCGTCCGAGGCGTCGGCCTGCCAGAGCGCGCCCAGACCCTGCATCCTCCAGACCAGCCACGCCCCCGGCACGGAGACGAAGAGCAGGTTGGCGGCCATCTGAAGCCGGTAGTTCGAGAGGACGAGCATGAGGACCACGGCCACACCCAGTGATGCGATACCTCCCCGGGAGGCCGTGAGGTAGAGGACGGTGAGGAATACCAGGATCAGGGCCGCCAGCAGCCCCCGTAGCGCCACATTGTTGGACTGCGTCAGACGTGCCAGCGCGAGCACCACTCCCATGCCCAGGACGGTGGCGAGGGTGTTCGAGTAGTCCAGTGTGGAGTCCACGCTGACGTCATCCACGGAATAAACCGGATACTGCAGCGGGCTGATCTTCTGCAGCAAGCCGTATCCGGCTACCGCAGCCACCACCAGCATGGCGGCGTCCATCATCGAGCCGACCTGCCGCCACGACGAGAGCGCGGCCATCGCCATCAGGAAGGCCCCCAGGTACATCGAAGAGCGCAGGAACTCTTTGAGGGTCTCTATCTCGCTGACGGTCCACAACAGCGAGAGGCCCTTGATTCCGACGAGCGCCGCCATCAAGGCTACCAGAATCCAGCCGATGCGCGGCATGTCCTGGTAGTAGCCCCGGACAAGCAGGGTAACGACCATCAGCGCAAGCACCCCGGCGGCGACCGGCAGCCAGAGCTCGTCGGCGTACAGGCCCCGGTTGAGCATCCCGTAAGCGGTCACGGCCACCAGCGCCAGCAGCACGACGGCCTTGAACACGGTCACCAGACGGCCCGGGCGCCGTTCTTTGGGACTCTCCCGCTTCACCCAAGGGCCCACCGGCCCGGTCTTCTCGCTCATGTCGCTCACGAAGTTCCGTTCGTGAAACCGTTCAGCACCACGCCGAGGAGGTTTACCCCGGCGTCGAGCAGGTCTTCGGTCACCTCGCGGGCGGTGTTCTTTGAGGTCTGGGTGGCATGCACCACGAGCAGGACCCCGTCGAAGCCGCCGGAGAGCGTCGGGGTGTCGAGCATCCTTCCCGCCGCCGGAGCGTCCAGCAACACGAGGTCCCGGCCTTCTCCCAACCCACGCACGGCCTCGACGAACCGCTCGGACCTCAGCGGGGCGTCCGGGTCCGCGGGCACGGGCCCGGTGGGAACGGCGAACACGCCGGGTACGGCCTCGAACCCGTAGTGCTCCAGCGCCCGGTTGCCCCCGAGGCTGGTGGTCAGGCCCAGGAAGTTCGGCTCGCCGAGCATCCGGTGCAGCCCGGGGTTCCGTAGATTGCAGTCGACCACGGCGGCCCGCCGCCCCGTCGCGGCCAGGGCGCCCGAGACCCCGAGGCACACGCTGGAGCACCCGGCGCCCGGCTCCGGCCCCGTCACGACGACGCTCAAAGGCCGTTCGCCCAGGGAGAGTAGGTTGTCCGCCAGCTCCTCGAAATGTCGCCTGACGGACGAGTCCGGGCTGAGGAGCCTCTCCGCCCCGGCGTCGTGCGCAGAGCCCAGGGTCAATTCAGCCCTCCTCCGAGGAGTAGTCGGGGATGACCCCGAGCACAGGAGCCCGCAGGGTAAGCTCCGCGTCGCGGGCGTCCCGCCAGCTACGGGTCCGGCTCTCCAGCAGCAGGGCCGCGGTTCCCCCCACGATCACCCCCGCGACCGTGGCGGCCACGGCGAGGAGCAGCAGATGGTAGTTCGCCCCGCTCTCCGGGGAGGCGTACTTCTCGACTCTGGCGCCGGCGGCCAGCGAACCTCCGGCGAGCCGCCGGTCGTTGAGCCTCTGGACCCGGTCCACGAAGACCTCCGCGTACGCGTTGGCGGAGCGGGAGGCTTCCTCCGCGCTCGAACCGGAGAACCGCACCCGGAGGCCGGACGCTCCATCGGAATCCTGGTACCTTTCGACGTCGAACCTCTCCCGGAACTCTTCGGGGCCTTCGGTCCAGCCCGCCTCCCGCATGACGTCCCGCAGGAAGTCCCGCGCCGTCACCCCCGCCAGCACTTCTTCCACGAATGCCTCCGGGTCCTCGCCGGTCCCGACGCCTTCCTGGGGCGTTACGCTGACGGACGCTTCCGCCGTATAGAGCCGGTCCGGGCGCAGGCCGAACACCGCGGCGACGAACACCAGCGCCAGCACGGCCCCTACCACCAGGAGCCGCCGCTCCCAGAGTACGTACAGGACTTCGGGGAGGATGGGATCCTCCCCCCGTCCGCGCTGCCAGCCCCGTCTGTTAGTAGACGCCACTGCTCTCCACTGACTCCCTGTATTTTTCCGGGTCCGTGTTGAGGAGGCGCAGGATCGCCGGCGCCTGCTCGGCGGAGCTCTCAGAGACTATCCTCCGTGCCCTCTCGTACTTTCCCTGCACCACTAATGCATCGGCGATGGCGAGATCCATGGATGCCCGCAGATCCTTCACCTGGTCGGATCGTTCCGTGGCCTCGAGGTCGTTGTCCACCCTCCTCTGGGCCACCCTTATGGTCTTCACGCCCTCGTCCGGCCGGCCGGAGCGCACGTAGATCCTGCCCAGGTCGTACAACCCCTGGTAGGTGAGGTCGTGGGTAGACCTGAGATCCTCGTACACCTTCCTGGCCTCCCCCAACTTCCCCTGACGCATGTACGCCTGGGCCAGCGAGGTCTTCCCGAGGATCAGCTTGGGGTTACGTTCGAGCGCTTCCCGGTAACTCCGCGCCGCGGCGTCCGGATCGTCCAACCGGGTCATCCGCAGGTTGCCCAGCGCGAGGTACGGCACGAAATCTTGCGGCTCCCGCTCGGCCGCCTCCCTGAGGGCCTGCTCGGCCTCCCCGTAGCGGTTCTGCCGTTGCAGGAGGTAGGCCCGCGCTTCCAGCGGGTCAGCATCGAAAGGGTTGAGGCGTATGGCGAGATCCACCTTCTCCATCGCCCCCTCCACGTCGCCGGCCGCGGAAAGCCGTTGATACTCGTTAGTGTAATGCTCCGAGAGGTAGAGCGACATCGCCAGCAGGGCCAGGACACCCACCAGAAACCCCCCGGAGACTCTGAAGATCACACGGCTCAAAAGGACTCTCACCGCGCATGAGGATATCCACAACCCGGTCCGAATACAAGCTGGACCCGGGTCCCGAAACGGCTGCGCGAGCACGAAAAAGGCGGGCCCCCGAAGGGACCCGCCTCCTCTTGAAGCCTTACGGCTTGTTTGCTACTTACCGGAGAATCCTGCGTGCCAGGAGGCCACCGGCCACAAGCAGGGCGCCGGCGCCCAGGGCGAGCAGCGAGGTACCACCCGTGCCACCCGTCGCGGGGAGCACTGCGGCGCTGGCCGAAACGTCTGCCGTAACGACGTCTGCCGTAACGACGGTATCGCTCGTGGCGACGACGTCGCTCGTAACGATGGTGTCGCCTTCAACGACGATGTTGTCTTCCACAACCACGGTCGAAAGGAAAGTGAGGGCGGCGCTCTTGGAGACACCCTGCTTCTCGCACTCGAGGATGGTGATCACGCCGTCGCCATCGAGGTCAACGACAGTAATGCCGCCGATGATGACCGAGGTGACGTTCTGGTTGAAGTTGGCCAGGTTAACGATAACCGTCTGGCTCTGGGACTGGGACTGAATGTTGGTGTTGTTGTTCTCGTTGACGTTGA
>JACCTS010000250.1 GCA_013812245.1 Rubrobacter sp. | reverse complement strand
TCTGCCGGAACGTGACCACCGTGCCCCGCTCGTTGACGATCTTGCCGCCCGTCATCTCTATCGCCACGCTACGCCTCCCGACGCCGATAAGCCCGAATGTACTCACCTGATTCTACAAAACGAGGTGATGAGGACTCTGCTATGCGCGATCTACGTAAAGTCCACGCCGAGCTTGACGCTGCTCTCGGGATGGCGGTCCACGAACTCCTCGTATCCCCGTGGGGAATCCGCGAAGGAAACGACCGGGTCAACGACGCGCGAGCAGTCGATGTAGCCAGCGGTGAGCATGTCCCAGCAACTCCTTACGATGCGTTCCCTGTCCCACCGTGGGTGGTCCCGGTTGGGCTCGCTGCTGGCGCGGGAGAACACTATGTTGGCGCTGTTGAAGTGAGCTTCCTTGCCGAGGTCTAGGCTCCCCCCAAATGCCCTCGCCCAACCCACGAACGCGATCGCGCCGCCGTAGGCGAGGCCTCTCAGCGCCTGCTGTAGCGCACGTTCGTCGCCGCTCGTCTCGATGACGGCGTCCACGCCAAGCCGGTTCGTGGCCCTCTTCAACTCAAGCCCGATGTCCTGGCTCAGGGGGTCCAGGGCCTCGTCGGCGTGCAGGACTGCATCTCGCCGCTTCGGGATAGGGTCAATCACCGCCACGTAGGAAGCGCCGGCCGCCTTTGCCATCTGGGCTGCGATGGCCCCTATGGCGCCAAGGCCGAACACGGCGACCCGGTCGCCCAATCGCACCCCCGAGTCTCGCACCCCGGCGAGGGCGAACTGCGCGGGGTCCAGGCACAGGGCGTTCTTCCAGGACATCGCTTCTGGCATCCGGAACAGACGGGGGTTGTCCACCGCCCGGACCACCTGCGTCTCCTGGATACCGCCGTAACCACAGACGCGCTCTCCGACCCGAAAATCTTCGACCCCGGCGCCCATCTCAACGACCGCGCCGACCCACTGGTTGCCGAGCGCCGGCTGACCGTTGTCCTCCGGCTTCCCAACCTCGTGGTCTCGTTTAAGGAAGATGCGCCAGTCCTCGTCGTAGAGGTCAGCGGCGAACGGGTCTTTCCCGCGGAATACCGCGAGCTCCGTGCCATGCTTCGGCGAGGCGTACTCCACTTTGACCCGGATCTGGTCGGGTTTCAGACGCAGTTCCTCGTAGTCTTCCAGGGCCGCCTTTCGGGAGCCTGCAGCCACCAGCTTTCTAGGCATCCCTGACGGCCTCGCTCCATGTTTGCCCGGCGCTCGCGAGATCCCGCTCCTCGCTCCGCAGGTGGTCTATGGCCTGCCTTGCTACGTCGTCCAGCGAGGGACTCAGCGTCTCGTGATCGCCCAGCAGGTTCGGGAGGCTGGGGATCAACTCGAACGTCAGATGTCCGGCGTAGCCTGTCTCCAACAGGGCGAGCAGAATCTCTTCGAAGTCCGTGTGGCCGAGGCCGGGGGCCAGGCGGTTGGAGTCGGCGAGGTGGACGTGGTTGAGCAGAGGTCCAATCTCCCGGATTGCGTCGGGCAGCGAGCGTTCCTCAACGTTCATGTGGAAGGTGTCCGCCATGACGCCACCGTTCTTCAGGCCGGTCTCACGCCACATGCGTACCCCTTCTTCGAGGCGGTTCAGCAGGTGCGTGCCGTAGCGATTCCAGCATTCCAGAGAAAGATCCACGTCCAAGGGGGCGGCGTGCTCCCCGGCTTCGACCAGGCTCTCGACCGCCCACGACCACTCGTCGTGCGGATCGGCGAGGGGTCGCGTCCTGGCGTAGGCGGTGGGGGCCACTATAACCAGCGGCGCCTCCAGAACGGCGGCGAACTCGCACACCTGACGAACGTATTGCTTCGCCCCGGCGCGCACCTCCGGGTCCGGGTGGGAGAGATCCCGTTCGGCGGTGAAGTTCGGACACACGGAGCTGATCTCCAGCCCGGCATCCGCCGCCAGCTTCTTGATACGTTTCAGATCTTGGTTCTCGGGCTCTCCCTCCACTTCTGCGGCGGCGTAGCCGAGCCGTGCCAGCCGGTCGATGGACAGGGCGACGTCCTCGCCTCCGAAGCCGATCAGGTTGTACGAGTACCGGAAGCGCTCCACGTCTTAGGCCCACCACCGCTCTCCGGGCTTCTTGGCTACGACCTTCATCCCTTGAGCCCTCCAGCGGTCAGGCCGTTGATGAAGCGGCGTTGGAGGAACAGGAAAAGCACGATGATGGGCAGGATGATAAAGATGGCGGCGGCGCTGGTCAGACCCCAGTCTCGGCTGAAGCTGCTCTGGAAGGCCAGGAAGCTCGTCGTAACCGGCTTGAGGTTCTCGTCCTGGATGAAGGTGATGGCGAAGACGAAGTCGTTCCACGCCATGAGTCCGGAGACGAGCGCGACGGTCAGGAAGCCGGGCCAGCTCAGAGGCAGCACCACGCGCAGGAGCGTCTGAAGCTCGCTCGCGCCGTCTATGCGGGC
>JACCTS010000213.1 GCA_013812245.1 Rubrobacter sp. | reverse complement strand
CCGAGGCGCTCCGCAGCTTCGCGCTCGTGCTCGCGCCCTTCGCGCCGCACCACGCCGAGGAGATCTGGGCCGCGATGGGGGAGGAAAGCTCCGTCCACGAGCAATCGTGGCCGGAATGGGACGAGTCGCTTATCAAGGCAGAGGAGATCACGCTCATCGTCCAGATCAACGGCAGGCTGCGCGACCGCATCGAAGCCCCGGCGGATATCTCCGAAGACGCGGCGAAGGAACTCGCGCTCGCCAGCGAGAAGGTCAGGCCGCACGTTGAGGGCAAAGACATCCGTAAAACCATCTACGTGCCGGGACGTCTCGTAAACCTGGTAGTGGGAGGATAGATATGCAGCCGGGACGAGGTTCGGAGGGACCGAAGAGGAATGTGGGAGATGAGAACGAGCCGGTAGAGCATCTGACGGATGGGCCCGGGGTCTCACACATAGACCCGGACGATCCGGCGGCGCCGAACTACGAGTTGATCTCACGCCTACGTACGCCGCTGACGCTGCGCGACATCATGATCTAACCCGTCCGAACCGGTTACGTCGGCCAGGATCGACACATAGATCCCAAGCTCCTGCCTCCGTCACCCGCGGAACTTTTCCCCGACGTCTCTGTCGACGAGGTTTTCGCGCCGTCCCCCGATGGCCCGGTTCGCTGTCAGGTCTATCGTCCGAAGGAAGGCTTGAACAGTGCGCCGGTGGACTCCGCGATCATGCTGTACTTCCACGGCGGGTTCATGGTGGGCCGGTCCGAGGACACGGAGTTCCTGACACGCAAGATCTGTGCCCAGAACGGCGTCACCGTGATCAGCGTCAACTACCGGCTAGCCTCGGAGTGGCCATTCCCGACCGGCCTCGACGACTGCGTGGCCGTGTACCGGTGGCTGCTGGAGGGCGGAGGCGGGTTCGGTGCCACAGCGGATCGCATCGCCTTCTGCGGTGATTCCTCTGGTGCGAACTTCGCTGCTGCGATGCCGCTGCGGGCGCGCGACGCGGAACTGCAGATGCTGGCTCTGCGGTTGTGACGCTCGCGCCTGTGTGCGACTTCAACTTCGAGCGCTACGAATCATGGAACCGTCTGGTCCCAAAGGGCATCGTCTACGATGCCGCGTTCGCGGGATTCCTGCGTGGCGCGTACGTCCGCTACGAGGACTGGTCCCATCCGCACGTCAGCCCCATATACGGAGATCTTCGCGGCTACCCGCCCGCCCTGCTCGTCGTTGGCACCGCAGACCCCATCGTGGACAGCGTCCATACTTTCGCCGAGAAGCTCCGAGACGCCGGAAACGAGAGGGTCGAGCTCTTCGTCCGCGAGGGCATGCCCCACGGCTTCTACTTCTTCCCAGGACTGTTCAAGGAAGAAGAGGCTTACGATGCCGACAAGAAATTCCTGGGAGAGACCCTGCTGGCCGCGAGGTAGCCACAGTCGCTAGCGGCTCCGCAATACTGAAGCGAGCCGGCCCGACGATAACCCGCTATGGTCCGACGTAGTCTCGCTTTACGGCATCCGCCATACACGTAAACGAACTTAACGGATAGAAGCGGCCGGCCTCTGACGGGTCGAAAGACATATCCCGCGTATCCATGACGACGCCGGCCTGGGCCTGCCGCGCGAGCGTCGGATTCAAGGGGCGCATCAGCACTGACATCATCCGCATCATCGGCAAAGGCACGTGACTCTTTTTGCCGACTTTCCCGGCCAAAGCTTCGAAGATTTGCGCGACTTGATTCATGCTCAGGTTCTCCGGCCCCCCGACCTCCACTAATTCGCCGTGCAAGGCGGGATCGGAGACGGCAAGTTCGACGAATCGCGCGACATCGTATACCGAAACGAAGTTGATTGGGTTATCGCCTCGTCCGAAGATGCGCGTTCTGCCGGTCTTGAGAAGCGGCTCCCCGATCAGAGCCGCCCACGTCTCCATGTATGCGGTAGGCCGGATGATGGTCCAGACGAGACGGCTCGCCTTCAATTCTTGCTCGGCCAGGTATTTCGCCCGAAAGAGCTCCATCGGATGGTCCGGGGCAGCCCCCTGAACCGATATGAAGATGAAGTGTTCAGCCGCACCTGTCTGGGCGGCTTGGATCAGGTTGCTGTTGCCCTGCCCATCCACCGTTCGAGGATTGTAGCCACCGGTCCCGGCAAACCCGTGAATCGCCGAGATGATGGTCTGGGCACCGGCTGCCGCTTGCTCGACGGCACGCGGATCGCGCACGTCGCCCTGCACGATCTCGACGAGATCACCCTCCAGATGCCTGGCTCGCGCCGGGTCCCGCGTCAGGATGCGCACCTCGAACCCGCGTGCGGTTAGCAAGCGCACGACTTGAGTTCCCAACCTCCCGGTTCCACCGGCGATCAGAATCATTGCTTACCTGTCCAGGCTTTGCCGGACAGCGGCATCTGAACCGGCGCCTATTTCTACCGGTTCCATGTACATCCGCGCCCATGTGATCCGACCCTGCCGTACTCCCTGGACGGTCACGCCGCGCATGGCAAACGGAGCATCATCAGCGCGTGTGCCCTTCCATTCCCACTCGGCCCATACCGTATCCTCCTCTGAGGTGCAGCGCAACAGCGCCGCCTCGATATCCGGCACAGCGCTGAAGATCTGTGTCCAGTTCTTGAGCATCTGCTCATGTCCACGGAAGGTGCGATCAGGATGCGCCGGAAACTCGCTTCGATAGTCGGGATCGAAGCACGCTATCAGTGCATCGAGATCATGCTGGTTGATCGCCCTTCGGAGACGCTCTATGAGGGCTATGGGGCTAGACTCAGTCTGCATCCCTGTCACCGCATATCCAATGCGCTGACAACTCGCATGTCGGCGTGCTCAGTCGTCTCCCCCGAAGTCGAATCCACCGCCACCTCCGCCGCTGGAGCCGTGGGAGTGGGGCGGCACGACCGAGCCTTCGGAGGGCTGTATGAGGACCCAGCCCGGTCCTTCGAAGGCTATCTGGAAGGACTCTCCCGAGCCTTTGCCGAGGAAGGTCTTGAAGGAGACGTCGCTCCTGACGCTGGTACGAACGCCGCCGCTCCAGGCTATGGCGGACTCTGGGTCTGCGAAGGTGGGGGTGCCGGTATCGAGCAGCACGGGCTCTCCGTCTGAGGTGACGGCGACCTTGCCCGTGCCTTGCAGCAACACGTTGAAGAGGCCGCCTGCGAGCCGTCCCGCGCCCTCGACGCGCCGGATGTCCCAGTCTATGCCTGGCTCGAACGCGAGGATGCTGTCGCCGTTGACGGTCATCTGATCGTTGTCGAGGTCGAGGATCATGACCTTGCGCTTGTCGTGCGCGAGAAACAGCTCGCCGGTCCCGGTGGCCGTCATGAGCTGGACGCCCTCGCCGGTTACGGCCTTCTTGAAGAAACGGCCGAGCCCACCGCCCTTGTGCTCGAATCGCACACCGCCCTGGTAGGCGACCATCGAACCTAGCTTGGCCTGGATCTGGTCCCCGTTCAGGCTGACCTTGAGCATGGCCGAGTTCTGCAACGTGAACCGCCCGGCCGGTGTCACCTCCCGGAACTGCTCCAGGTTCGTCTCGCTCATCGAGTTACCTCCCTCTCTGGTCGTAGAAAACGATGCTACCCGAATACGAAACTCCGGTCCACGGGTTTCCGATTCTCCGCGGAACTCCTCGAAATCAAACTTCCGGCCTGTGCTCGAGTTGCCTGCTGTAGAGTTCTACCAAGTTCGGGGTTTGATGTAGACTGCCGTCAGCTTGGCGGTGAACTGGGGAAACACCGATGTGACGGGTTCGCTACGCGGTTACGATGGGCTTGGACGGGTGGATAAGGATCTACATGGCTTGTCTACCGACTTCCTTGGTTGTCGGGCGAAGGCTGGCTACGAAGGCAATAATCAGAAGAACGGTCCCCACGACGATCGCCGCGTACATCAAGGCCAGGTTCGGTTGTGCGTACATACCCACGTACAGGATGAGCCCACCGCTGATCGCCGGCAGGGCCGCAAGCCTGCGTCGAAGCGTCACCGAGGCCGTGACCAACAGCACGGAGACGACCAGGATCACCGGACCGAAGCGCAAGAGGCCTTCCAACCAGACGGGAGTGTGCGCTTGCTTGGCTACGCTATGTTTGGCTTCGCTATGGTGTTCCGAACCCGCACCTGGCGCTCCACCCTGATGCTTCGAACCCATGCCCGCCATCCCATCTCGCCCTGACCCGCCGTGATGGCCGGAGGCCACGTTCGCCCTCCCCCCTTGGTGTCCGGAACCCATGCCCGCCATCCCTTGGGTCGCCGCAGTGCCGCCGGCTACGAACAGCCCTACCGCGACCGCCACCATGCTCAGCGAACACACGAGGGTGCCACTGATGCCGACGAGGCTACCGAACTTCGCCAAGCGACTCTTGTCCCTGCCGACAGTAGAACCCGTTGCTTTGCCACTCGTCGGTCCTTTGTTGTCCATCGGCTCGGCCTCCTTCGCGGTGCCCGGATCGGTTCTCACGCTAGTAGCGCAGCTTGTAGCCCCGGCGTAGCAGCTCCACGGTGCCCAGGAAGGCCAGCACGGCGAAGACACCTAGCGCCCCGAGGGCCGGGTAGGGCGGCGCGTCCGAGACCCCGACCGCAGCGAAGCGGAAGGCGTCCACAGCGTAGAAGATGGGGTCGAGGTAGGTGACCGCCCGCAAGGGCGCGGGTAGCATCTCAGCCGAGTAGAAGACCCCACCAAGGAAGGTCAGGGGCTGTAGGACGATGGTGGAGAGGAAGAAGATGTGGTCTATGCGGGTCGCCAAGACTCCGGCTACCACCCCCAGGGAGGCGAAGGCCACGCTCGTGGAGAGGCCCGCGACCACGAGCAACAGTGGTCGCTCCGCTGGTAGTCCGGCCAGCGGGATCGCCAAGGCGAAGGTGCCAATGCCCACGAGCATCCCGCGCAGGACGCCCCCAAGCACGTAGGCCAGCGCCATCTGCAAGGGCGTCATGGGGCTGATGAGCACATCGTCTATGTAGCGCTCGCGCTTGGCGTCGAAGAGGCTCGACGAGGTGTTGCCGTAGGAGGCCGTGATGACGCTAAGGAGGATCAAGCCGGGCAGGATGAACCGCAAGTAAGGCACGCCCTCGACCTCCCGCAAGCGGCTCCCCAGCCCGTAGCCGAAGACCACGACGT
>JACCTS010000198.1 GCA_013812245.1 Rubrobacter sp. | reverse complement strand
ATCCTGGACAAGTCGAGCGTCCTGCTCAAGCTGCAGGATCTTGGTTTTGCACCGGACAACTTCACCCGTTACGAGAAGTCCTTCCGGAAGCCCTACGGCGCCATCCTGGTCACAGGACCGACGGGCTCGGGCAAGACGACCACCCTGTATGCAACGCTCAACATCCTCAATCACCCGGGCGTCAACATCATCACGGTGGAGGACCCGGTCGAGTACCGGCTGGCCGGAATCAACCAGATCCAGACCAACGTCAAGGCGGGTTTGACCTTTGCGTCCGCCCTGCGGTCGATCCTGCGAGCCGACCCCGACGTCGTCCTCATCGGAGAGATCCGGGATCAGGAAACGGCGCAGATATCCATCGAAGCCGCCCTTACGGGCCACCTCGTCATGTCGACGCTCCACACCAACGACGCGCCTTCGGCCGTGACCCGGTTGACCGAGATGGGCATCGAGCCCTTCCTCGTGGCCTCGGCGCTGGACGGCATCCTGGCCCAGCGCCTGGCCCGCAAGCTCTGCGACCGCTGCAAGGAGGCCTACGTTCCCACCGGCGACGAGCTGGTCTCGGCCGGCTTCCGGCTGGGCCCGGACGAAGAGACCCCCAAGATCTTCAAACCGACCGGGTGCACGAGCTGCGCATCGACCGGTTACAGGGGCCGGATCGCTCTGCACGAGGTGATGGCGGTGACCGAGGAGATCGAGCGGCTCGTCGTCGAGCGTTCGTCGGCCGACGAGATAGCGAAGACGGCGCGGGCACAGGGAATGGTTCCCCTGCGGGATGACGGCATGTCAAAGGTCGTCGAGGGCCTGACCTCGATCGAAGAGGTGCTGAGAGTCGTCGTCTAGGCCCGGGCCCCACCCCATTTCTCTCCTCAACAGGGCGGGGCACGTGCCGATAAACCCTCGAAGCGCCACTAAAGGAGAAGCCATGGTGCAGGTGCGCAAGGAGCTCGGTGAGGTGTTGCTCGAGCTCGGGTTGTTAACCGAAGAGCAATTGCAGGATGCGGCGACCCACGAAGCCGGCATGGGGCAGTCGGGGTGGAAGATGCTGCTGGAACAAGGGGTCCTGAGCGAGCGCGACCTGGTGAGGGCCCGGGCAACCCAGGCCGGCATGGGCTTCGCCGATCTCAGAAACGAAGTCTCCACTCCCGAGGCACTGGGGCTCATCCCTGGCGATATAGCCCGCCGGCAGCTCGTGCTCCCCCTGCGGATCGAGGGCGAATCGCTGATCCTGGCCATGGCGGAACCCGTCAATCATCTTGCCACCTCACAGATCACCGTGGAGTCCGGCCGGGAGGTGCGCCCCGTGGTCGCCCACCGCCCCGATCTTCTCGACGCACTCAACCGCGCCTACGGCCACCCGGTGGCAGGGCTTCCGGTGACCGGCGGGCCACCCGGCATCGGTGCCCCCGCCGCTCCGTCTGCGCCTCGGTCCGCCCGCCCCGGCGCTCCTCCGATCCCGGGCGCCCGGGCTCCCGCGGTCGCTCCGCACGCGGATGGAACCCCCCCGGCGGTCCCCGCAGAGGAGGAGAGGGACCCCAATCTGGCCGAATTCCTGACAATCCTGATGGACAGGGGAGGCTCGGATCTGCACCTCACGACGGGTTCTCCGCCCGTCATCCGGGTCAACGGCGATCTCGAGCGGCTACCGGGCTACCGGCCGCTCCAGCCGGTCGATCTACAGACTCTCCTCTACGCCATCCTCACGCAGAAGCAGAGGGAGGTCTTCGAAGAGAATCTCGAGCTCGACCTGTCCTATCAGCTTCCCGGCAAGGCCCGCTTCCGCGTCAACGTGTTCCAACAGCGCGACGCCATGGGCGCGGTCATGCGGCTCATTCCCTTCGAGATCAAGTCGGTGGCCGATTTAGGTCTCCCCGAGACGGTCAAGGACTTCACCAACCTGCGGCGCGGAATGGTGCTGGTGACGGGCATCACGGGCTCGGGAAAGTCGACGACTCTGGCTGCGTTGGTAGACAGGATCAACTCCGAACGTCCGGAGCACATCATGACCGTCGAGGATCCCATCGAGTTCCTTCATCGCCACAAGAAATCGTTGATCAACCAGCGCGAGGTCGGCACCGACACCCACGGCTTCGCCGAGGCCCTCAAGCACGTTCTCCGGCAGGACCCCGACGTCATCCTCGTCGGCGAGATGCGCGACCTCGAAACCATCTCGACGGCACTGACTGCGGCCGAGACCGGCCACCTTGTTTTCGGCACGCTGCACACCCAGGATGCGCCGCAATCGGTCGACAGGATCATCGACGTGTTCCCACCCCACCAGCAGGAGCAGATCCGGGTCATGCTCGCCGGCGCACTATCCGGGATCGTGTCACAGCAGCTCGTACCAACGGCGGACGGCAAGGGGCGCGCCGTGGCGGTCGAAGTTCTTGTTGCCACCCCCGCCGTTCGCAACCTCATCCGTGAGGGCAAGACCCATCAGATCTATACGTCGATGCAGGCCGGCGGCAAGTACGGGATGCAGGTCATGGACCAGCATCTCGCCGAGCTCGTGAAGAAAGGCAAGGTCACCTACGACATGGGCCTCGAGCGCTGCCACCACGCCGAAGAATTCAATCGCCTGGCAGGGAAGGGATAGCCGATGGCCGCCAATTACGAGTATCGGGTTCGCACCAAGGAAGGGCGCGTGGTCAACGGCACGATGACCGCCGACGGCGAAGGGGCAGTGGCCACGCGGCTGCGCGCCCAGGGATTTGTCCCCGTACAGATCAAGAAAGAGAAGAAGGTCTCGGCCAAGAAGGAGCTTCACATACTTCCGCAGAAGGTGAAGCTCAAAGAGCTGGCCATCTTCTCGCGCCAGTTCGCCACCATGATCAACTCGGGGCTATCGTTGCTGCGGTCACTCAACATCCTTGCCGAGCAGACCGAGAACTCGAAGCTCGCGGAAACCATCAGGGCGATTCGTGACGACGTCGAGCAAGGCGCCAGCTTGTCCGGTTCGATGAGCAAGCATCCCAAGGTGTTTAGTGCTCTCTTCGTCGCCCTGGTGCGTGCGGGGGAGACGGGCGGACAGCTCGACACCGTCCTCATGCGGGTGGCCGACAGCTTCGAGGCGGACTACAAGCTGCGCCAGAAAGTCAAGTCGGCCATGACCTA
>JACCTS010000187.1 GCA_013812245.1 Rubrobacter sp. | reverse complement strand
CGTTGGGGCCCATTATGGCGTGGATCTCACCCTGCCCGACCTCGAGATCGAGGCCCTTCACGATCTCCTGGCCGTCTATCTCGACGTGCAAGTCTTCTATCTTCAGCATCGAACCCCTGCCGTTCGCCCATGTAAAAACTTTGCTACAGCAAGGCTATTTAACCACAGCGACCTACCCCTAACAACGTAAAGAGATCACGAGCAAGAACTTTTCCTGAAATCCACGAAAACCCGCTGTCCATAAGGATTTCGTGATCCAGGTCACGTCCTGTGAAAGCTTCTCGGGAACCATTGTCAGAACACTCCGACAAAAGCCGCTTGTAACATAACTCCAGGCACACAATCGGTGCTTATTGAGAACGTTTCCCGATAAGGCGTCCGAAGAGACAGACCCTATCACCGTGCCTCTCGCCATCCCTTCATCTCGCGGTCCACGAAGTATGAGACGAGGGTGCGGTAGATGCCTTCGATCACGTCCGGGTCGAGCCCTGCTTCCTCGGCCCAGCGCCGCCGCTGGGCGAGCATCTCACGCTGTCGTTCCGGGGCGCGTACGCCCTGTTCGCTGTTCTTGAAGCGGGCAGCCGCCTCGACGTAGCGGGCGCGACGCCCGATCAGGGAGATCACCTCGCGGTCCAGCGCGTCTATTGCCCGGCGGATTTCCTCGATGTTCGTGCAGTCTTCAGGGTGTTTCACGGGCCACCTTGTTCCGTTGCTTCCGGGAGCCGCCGCCTCGAATTGGTAAGAATACCTTGTTTGAACCGTCTGTTTTAGCCTGGGCTACAATGTGAAGTGTCTATGGCTAATGGAATCATTTCTTATCTGGAGATGTGTAGTCGAGAAGGCACGAGCCTTCAACGCGGGATGAATTTTGGGCTAGGCGGTAATCACTCGGTGGTGCTCATGTCCGTTCGTCCGAACTCTCCTTATCGAGACCGGCTCGAGGACGGCGGTACCACTCTGATATATGAGGGGCACGACGAGCCAAAGAGTGCAACGGTTTCACAACCCAAAGCTATTGACCAACCGGAGCGCACCCCTCGCGGCATCCTCACCCAAAACGGGCGGTTTCACCAAGCCGCTCAGGCGTACAAGAGAGGGCAAAGACCACCTGAGCGGGTGCGGGTATACGAGAAGCTACAGCGGGGCATCTGGGCATACAATGGCGTGTTCCACCTCGTGGATTCATGGCAAGAAGACGATGGCAAAAGGAAGGTGTTTAAGCTCAAGCTCATCGCTGTCGAAGGCGAGGAAGACTTCAACCTTCGTCCGGCTCCTCGTCCCGGGCGGCGTAGGGTTATTCCGACTTCTGTGAAGTTGGCGGTTTGGATACGAGACAGAGGCAAGTGCGTAGTCTGTGCCGCAACGGACGAGTTGCACTTTGATCATGACATACCTTACTCAAAAGGAGGGGCCTCAATCACTGAGGAAAATGTGCAGCTACTGTGCGCACGCCATAATCTCGAGAAGGGAGCGAAGATCATCTAATGTCGGGGCCGCATCTCGGGCTTCGTGTCCTTGTTGCGGACGTGGCCCATCCTCTAGCTTCTTTCCTGGGGAGAGAGCGTATCCGTGTTTTTGACCATACTCCGTTTCCCGCTCCAAACGTGGTCTAGCGCTAGACTTCTTTCAACCGCAAACTCACGCCAGCTTTGGAGCGAGTATCTTCCCATCTTCCGCCCTCATGGGGGCTTCGGGATTCGCCTTTCGAACCAGGTAGCCAAGCGCGTAGACCTTCCCATCCACAGGGAGTGGGGCCACCGAGGTGAGCCATCCAACCACGCTTTCGTTCTGGAGGATCTCATCGCCCGCCTCCAGCGGCTCCGTGGAGCCGGGTTCCAGCTCGAAGCGGTAGAGCTTCTTGTTCGGGCTGCCGCGGTAGCGCATCCTCGCGACGGTCTCCTGGCCAGGGTAGCAACCTTTGCCGAAGCTGACGGTCCGCTCCAGGAAGCTCTCCGACTCGCCCGGAAAATTCTCGGGCGTTATATCCGCACCAAATCGAGGGATGCCGGCTGAGATCCGTGCTGTCTCGTAGGCTTCGGGGCCGGCGGATGTAGCGCCGCCCCCGATCAGGAACTCGCGAACGGTGTCCAGATCGCTCGCCGATCCGATGAGGTCGTATCCGGCGG
>JACCTS010000182.1 GCA_013812245.1 Rubrobacter sp. | reverse complement strand
CCTGCGGCTCGAGCCCCGGCCCGCTTGCGACGCGGCCAGGCCCGCGACACCGGCCGGAAGCAACTGCTCGTGCAGATCGATGGCCTCGGGACGAGCGTCGGGGTCCACCGCGAGGCAATCGAGGATCAACCCCTCGAAGTTCCCCCCGATGGAGGCCCCCCGCGACCGCGGCGGAATCAGCGGCTTCTCCATCTGCTGCGTGGCGATGTCCAGCGGCGCCCCGACGAAAGGCGGCCCCCCCACCGCCGCGTGGTACAGCGTGGCGCCCAGAGAATATATGTCGCTCTTCGCGGTGATCTCCCCTCCCCGAAGCTGCTCCGGGGAGGAGTACGCCGCCGTGCCCAGATACGAGTCGGTGCTGGTCGAGTGGCCATCGTCCAGAAGGCGGGCAACGCCGAAGTCCGTCAGTTTGGGGGTTCCGTGCTCGTCCAACAGCACGTTCCGCGGCTTGATGTCGCGGTGGATCACACCGCGCTCGTGCGCGTGCGCGTGCGCCAGCCCCGCCGCCACGTCGCCCCCCAACCGCGTGAGCATGGCTCCCGGAAGCGCGCCTCCCCGGTCCACCAGCCTTTTGAGATCGCCACCCGGGAGATGCTCCATCACGATGTACGACACCCGGCGACCCTCGAAATCCCCCTCCCCGGCGTCGTAGACCCGCACGATGTTCGGATGCGAGAGCTTCGCCGCCGTGCGTCCCTCACGCTGGAAGCGGACGCCCAGTCCCGAGTCTCCCAGGTCATGCCGCAGGATCTTCACGGCCACGGGGCGGTCAAGCACCTCGTCGCGGCCAAGGAAGACGCGAGACATCCCCCCAGAGCCGATCTCGCGCAGCAGCGCGAACCTTCCCCCGAGAGGCTTCACGGACGGCTCCTGGGCACAGCCCGCGGGACTAGATGACCTCCCGGCCCATCGCGCTCGCGAAGGGCTGGAGCACGCCCTTGAGGCCGAGGAGAACCTCGATGGGGAGCGCCTGCTCCCCATCGCAAAAGGCTTCTTGAGGGTCGTGGTGGCTCTCGACCATCAGGCCGTCGGCCTCGGCGGCGACGGCGGCTTTGGAGAGCGGCACAACCAGATCGCGGCGTCCGGCGGCGTGAGAGGGGTCAACGATCACGGGCAGGTCGGTGAGGCGCTTGGCCACTATCACCGCCGAGAGATCCAACGTAAAGCGCGTGCTCGTCTCGAAGGTGCGGATACCGCGCTCGCATAGCACCACGTTGTCCCCGCCCGCGCTCGTCACGTACTCGGCCGCCAGGATCCACTCCTCCACCGTCGCCGAGAGGCCGCGCTTGAGGAGTACGCCGTGGTCCGAGCCCGCTATCGCCTCGCCGACGCGCCGCAAGAGCGAGAAGTTCGCCATGTTGCGCGCCCCAATCTGCAAGATCTGCGCGTGCTCCATGACCATCTCGATGTCGTAGGGGTCCATGACCTCCGTGACGACTTTCAGGCCCAGCTCGCCCGAGACCTCGGACATGATCTTCAGTCCCTCTTCCCCGAGACCCTGGAAGGAGTATGGGGAGGTGCGCGGCTTGAACGCGCCGCCGCGGACGTACTCGAAGCCGGCCTCCTTCACGGCCTTCGCGCCGGCGGCGAACTGCTCGTAGCTCTCCACCGTGCATGGGCCGGCGACCACCCGGAAGGTATTGGGCCGGATCATGCCGTTCGGAGTCTTTACGTCGGTCTTTACGTCGGTCTTTACGCCCTGTGTGATGTCCATGACTACTCTGAAAACTCCCGCCGTTCAACTTCCAGGTCCCGGATACGGTGCATGATCAGCTCGAAGATATCGCGCATGGAGGTATCGTAGATCGGCCCCTCGTTCATCTCCGCGACGCCGCGCAGGATCTCCTCTTCCCTTCGGGGATCGAACAGGGCGACCCCCTCCTCACGCTTGAATGCCCCGAGTTCCTGCACGATGAGCGCCCGCTCGTTCAGGATGCGCACCAGCTCGCGGTCGACCTCGTTGACTCGCTTGCGAAGCTCTTCGATCCTCTCTTGTCTGCCTGAATCAGTCATATGGTCTGCGATTCTATCCACGCACGGCACATAAGGCAAACGAAGCGCGAGGAGAGTGCGTCTCAGACCGGTATCCGGGCATGAATCCGGGCGCCTCCGCCCGGTGAGCTGTCCACTTCCAGCGTCCCGCCAACGCGCTGCGCCCGCTCGCGCATCGAACGCAGCCCCAGATGCCCGGGAAATCCCCCCGTGGGTCGAAACCGATGCCGTCGTCTGAGATGTCGAGCGTTATACCGTGACCGTCGCACTTCGCGCTGATCGTCACGTTGCTCGCGCGGGCATGCTTGACGGTGTTGTGGAGGGCTTCCTGGGCCAGGCGGTAGACTGTTTCCTTGACCTCCAGCGAGGTATCGGGTTCTTCGCAGAGGACGGTCTCTACCTGGATTCCGTGCCGCGCCGAGAGCGCCGCGGCCTGCTTCTCCAGGGCGGCCATAAGCCCTTCGGTCTCCAGCGACTCGGACCTGAGCTCGAAGATGAGCGCCCGCATCTCGGCCATGCCCGCTTCTGCCAGAGTGAGGACGTAGTCGAGCGGTTCGCCGGCCTTCTCCGGCTGAATATTCAGCAGCTCGCGGGCGGTCTCCGTGCCGAGAGCGATGCCGTGAAGGGCCTGGGAGACGGAGTCGTGCAGCTCCCTGGCCAGCCTCTGGCGCTCTTCCAGGGCAGCCTTGCCGCCGGCCTCGGAGAACAGCCGGGCGTTCTCCACCGCTACCGCCGCCTGGTCCGCCACGGCCCTCAGGAAAATCTTCTCGTCTTCGCCGGGTTCATGATCGGGGAGGTATCCCAGGTTGATCGCACCGAGAGCCCGTCCCCTCGAGATGAGCGGCACGATGTAGATGACGTCCCACGGAGCCTCGCGGACGAGGTCGTGAACCGAAGCGTAGAGATCATCATCCAGGATGTACCCGCGGATACCACGGATCAGCACGGGCTCCCGCGATTGGACGGCCCGCATGGTGGGTGAGTCGACCCCGGTTTGCCAGGAAGCCTCCATACCGGCCTTGTACTCAGCGGGAAGGCCGTAGAAACCTTCCATGCTGAGCGTGCTGGTTTTTTCGTCAAGGAGGGCTACCGCGCAGGCAACACACGTGCTGGCGCCCACCACACTCTCCGCCAGCACGTCCAGGGTGCTCGCTACCGGCAGGTTCAGCGTAAGGTTCCCCGCTATGCCCGAGAGCGTGGAGACGCGCTCTTCGAGCAGCCGCTGTGTCCGCGCCCGCTCGGTCGTATCGGTGACGAAGCCTTCGAGCGCGACCAACTCCCCTTCGGAAGAGAAAACGCCCTGGCCCTGCTCCCACACCCACCTCATCGCTCCAGAGGCGGTCGTGATGCGGTAGGTGAACTGGAAGGGACGACGCTCGCGCAAGGCGGCCTGCACACTCCCCCATACCGTCTCCTGATCCTCCAGGTGGATGAGGTCGCCGTAAGAGACGCGCCGGTTGCCTATGAGGTCGCCGGGTGAGTAGCCCGTCAGGCCGGCGCACCCTTCGCTGACGAACATCATCGTCCAGTCCGGGTCGTTGCGGCAACGGTAGGCCATGCCGGGAAGGTTGCTCATCAGCGTGGAGAGAGCGCGCCGGCTCTCTTCGAGAGCCTCCTCGCTCTGCTTGCGCTCGGTTATGTCGTGGGCGACGGCGACGAGCGTCTCCCTGCCGTCGCGGAGGATGACGCTGCCGCCGACCTCCACGTCCAGAAGCGTTCCGTCCTTGCGACGCCAAGAGCTGACGCCCGGAACTGAGACGGGGCGCCGCCTGAGGAGGCGCCCCGTCCAGAATAACGAGGAAGAGTGTTCTTCGGTAACCGGAATCCAGAGGAGCGCCGCGCCTGGCAGGTGATACTTCGCGGCCAACCGATCTTTGAACTCTCGCCCGGAGAATCCGCCGCCTATCGTGGCAGCGCCAGACGCTCTTGGACTTTAGTCCCAGACGCATTACCGCCAAAGGTATCTAGAAAAGTGTGGCCGTCCGTCCGATTCCGGCGTCCATAGCATCGGGTCTAATTCCGGTAACAGGAGTTCGAGAGGAGACCGAGATGCACACTTCGATTTACCCGGCGGATCGCATTCACCACCGGAACCCGGAAACCAACGCGGTCTTCGTTCGGCCCGTGTCGCCGGGAGACGAGGAGAGCCTGCGCCGGATGCTCTCGCGGTTGTCGAGGGAGAGCCTTTACATGCGGTTCCATGCAGCGTACCCTCGGGCGTCCAAGTGGGCGGTTGCCACGTTCGCAAACCCTGACCGTCAGGACGGAGAGTCCATAGTCGCCGTCGCGGACGGCGAGATCATCGGGCACGGCATGTACGTCCTGTTGAACGGCGGGGGCGACACTGCGGAGTTCGCCATCGTCGTGGAGGACGGTTGGCAGGCGAGGGGAGTGGGGAAGCTGCTCCTCTCCGCACTCGCCGAGAGGGCCAGGCGCGCGGGCGTAGAGACCTTTACCGGCGCCGTGCTCGGGGAGAACCGGCGGATGCTTGGCCTGGTCCGCTCCATATTCCTCGAAGTCGGGTACGCGATAGTGGACGGCGCGTATGACGTCAGCGCGTCGTTGCGGCCGTCCGAACCGGTGGCGGGCCTCGAAGCCCTGGACGTGGCGCGTCCCCTTGGACTCTCGGCCTAGAGGCCTGGTTCTCCAAAAGTCTCACGCGGGACTGTTCCTTCGCCCGATGCTCTGATCCGCGCCCCAGATCACACTCGTTGCAGAAGGCAAGAAGAGATCCGAAGGAGGATTCATGTACCACGAAATCGACCAGTGGCGGCAGCGCCATCACGAATTGTTGCGAGAGGCCGACGAAAGACGGCTGGCCCGGCAATTGCGGGCGGAGCGCCCGAAGTTAGCGGCGCCCGCAATCAAGAGTGCGTTACTCGCGCTCATCCCCAGACGGCTTCCACGGAGAAAAGAGATGGCGGGATGCTAGAACAGGGCGGGCCCGAACAATACGGTTCAGGCCCTCGCCGTTGGCGTTGCGGCCTGGCCTCTGGACAGCAGGGTCATGGACCAGGCCACCAGCTGGTACTTCCGGGCGGCAGAGCGAGGCGTCCAGGCGATGTGGGGAAAAGATGGCGCATGACGGGTCGAGGGGACGGGTAGCGCGTTCGGAAGCCCGGCGGATTAACCCACAGTTATCTAAACGTTACCGAAAACTGACCGAAGCGTTACCGTACTGTCGCCGTAACGTAACGCTGTTTCCCTACAGTTCCAATTACAGCGACCGGAGAGGCCGGGAGCAGGAGGCAGAGGGAGTGCGGAGATGAAGCGGACGGTTAAGATTCTAGCGACGATGGCGACGATGGCGGTCCTCTCGACGGGCACGGCCTTCGCGGCCATTCCAAATGGCACCTCCGGCGACGACCTTCTCTCCGGCACGGTGAAGACGGACCAGATCAACGGCCGGGGCGGCGACGACACCATCAAGGGCCGCGCCGGTGGCGACTCCTGGCTGAACGGCGGCTTCGGGGACGACACCATCCTCGGCGGCGACGGTAGCGACAGGATCCGCGGCTCCGCCCCGATCAATGGCCACGACAACGGCGACACCGGCTCTGACACCCTCTACGGTGGCGGCGGTGGCGACTACATACTCGGCGGCCTGGGAGCGGACGACATCTCCGGCGGCTCCGGCGACGACGACCTCTTCGACGACGCCGGCGAATTTGGCACCGACCGCTCGGTTGACACAATCTCCGGCGGTCCCGGCAACGACACCATTGTCGCGGCCAACGGCACGAGCGCCCAGGACATCATCGAGTGCGGCGACGGCCAAGACCAGGTCCACGCCGATCAGGGTGACGACGTGGCCGCCGACTGCGAGAGTGTGTCCTACTAGAACCGGCACCCAGAGACTGCGGAACGGGAGGGATCGGGCTTCGGCCCGGTCCCTTTTTCGTCCGAACTCACTCGAACTCGCCGTGATCCCAGGACTCCAGCCACATGCGCTGGCGCAGTCCTTCGTGGTCCAGGGGCAGCCCCGTCACCAGGGGCAGAAAGTACAGGGTGAAAGCGAACGCCAGGACCGCGTAGAGGACGACCGCCCACGGACCCCACCTCCGGTAGCCCCAGAGCCGGGAGAGCCAGTAGGTCAGGGCGAGAAGGGCGAAGGCGTAGGCCGGCAAGTAGTTGTACAGGTACGGGATGCGGGTGCCCGGTATCCACGGCAGCAGCAGGATGGCGTAGCCCATCACTATCGGGAGGAGTTGATGGTCGGCCAGCGGCAGCCGGAAGACCGCGCGCCGGACCAGTTCTCCGGCTCCAGCGAGAATCGCTAGCGTGCTGCTCCACCACACGAACGGGTTGCCGATGGCAAGGAAGACGAGGTCTTTGCCTGACGCGTTGGTGTCGTGGAAGAAGATGATCGGGCGCCCCAGCAAAGGCCACGTCCACCACTGTGAACCCTCGCTGTTGGGGACGGCCCGGGTCGCGTTGCGGAGGGCCTGTTCGTGCCAGTTCCACACCTTCACCAACGTGTTCTTGTCCGTGAAAACGTCTCTGGCCCCGGTGGGATTCCAGACCTGCCCGGCAAACACGACGAGAATATAGACCGCCGCGGAGACGTACAGGCTGGCGAGAAAAGGCTTCAGGAGGCCCCTGCGCCACAGGATGTACCCTATGGGCAAAGCTATACCGAAGACGGCCCACTTGATGGCGATGGTCAGGCCCAGGAGCACCGCGGGCCACACGAGTTGGTCCTTCTCCTCCACCCGTAGCGCCGCCAGGAACGTCGCCACCACGAAGAACACCAGGATGCCGTCCAGGAGGCCGGTGCGCGAGTAGAGGATGAAGATAGTCTCCCCCGCGACGAGCGTGGCGAAGAGGATAGCCGAGATCCCATCCTCGAAATAGCGTCGTGCTAAGACCGCCGCCAGCACGACGAGCGCGCACCCGAACACCGCCGGCATCAGCCGCCACCCCAACGGGTCGTTGCCGAAGACGGCGATGCTCACAGCCAGGATGAACTTGCCCAGAGGGGGATGCAGGTCGAAGAACGGGACGCCGTTCAGATAATCGTTGGCGAAGACGGGGAAGTAGATCTCATCCCACATCCGCTTCCGGGGAAAGGTGAGGTTCGAGACCCGCGCCCACCACCCCACCGCGAGCGTGAGGCCGGCAACGAGCAAAAGCGCATAGTACGCCCAGACCCTGCGGTTCTCCGGGGAGGCTTTCACGCGCCACACCGTACTATTTTTCTCATACGCCTGCCAGGGATCCGGAGAGGCGCCAGAAGCCGTCCGCCTACCCCGGCACGGCGCGCTCGCGCAGGACCATTGTCCGCCCGGCCAGTACGGTCAAAGCCGCGACGAGGGCGATACCCGCACACAGAAGCCAGGCGGTCGTGAAAGACGTTCCCTCGACCACAAACCCGAAGAGCAGCGGCCCGAGCGCGGCCCCTCCCGAGGCGCCGGTCTGGGTGATGCCGGTCGCCGCCGCGGGCGCGCCAGGACTGGTCTTTACAACCGCGAAGTTGAATAGGCCGGGCCACCCCCATCCCGCCCCGAACCCGAGCACCGTCCCGGCCACGAGCAGCGGGCCCACTCCCGTCGCGAGCAGCACGAAACCGGCGGTCCCGACGCCGAGCATGGCCGCCACCAGCCGCAGCCGTCCTCCACTCATCCCGTCGGCGAGGTGCCCGAAGAGCACGCGGACGGTGATGCCGCATGCGCTTCCGAAGGCCAGCAACAGACCGGCCGTCTCCACCCGAAGCCCCGCAGCCACCGAGGACTCGACGAGGAACGTCCCCAGGGGCGTCGCCGCGATGGAGCCGAGCCCGATCCCGAAAGCCAGCAACACCAGCGACAGCGGCCGGGCGTCACCGGCGCGCGCCTCCTTTGCTCGATGGAGGGCGCCCGCAGTCTGGGCCGTCTCCGCCGGCACGAAGGAGGCGACCGCCAGCGCCAGGACGGCGCCCCCGCCGAAGGCCCACCGCCACCCCAACGTCAATGCGATGGCCGGTACGGCAAGGCCCGCGAGCAGGGTAGCGGCGGGGATGGCGGACTGTTTGATCCCGAACGACAATCCCTGCCGGTCAGCGGGTACCTCACGGGCCAGCGAGAGGTGAGTGGAAGGGTGAGAGATCGCGTTGGCGAGGCCGCCGAGCACGAGGCACGCCACGAGCCCCGCCAACGAGCTGGCAAGCGTGGCGATCCCCAGCAACGAAATCGCGCTGCCGGCGGCGGCCAGACGCATCCCCCGATGCGCCCCGATCCGCTCCACCAGCCGCCCCATCACAGCCGAAACCAACGAAGAGGTGGCGAAGAACGCCGCCACCGCGAGACCCAGTGCGCCAGGGCCGAAGTCCAGATCGGCGCGCACCTGCACCGCGAGCCCGCCGGTCAGAAAAGGGGGCAGCAT
>JACCTS010000173.1 GCA_013812245.1 Rubrobacter sp. | reverse complement strand
GTATAAGTTCGAGCAGTTCGTCGCGCTTCTGTTCCATGGTCTCCTGGTTTTCGGTCTCCACGTTGAGGCGCAGGAGCGGCTCGGTGTTCGATGGACGGAGGTTGAACCACCAGTCGCCGAGGTCCATAGTGAGCCCGTCGAGATGGTCCGCGTCCGCCGCGCCGCGTTCAGTGTAATACTCCTCGACCTTCTGCATCACGGCATCCTGATCTTTGACTTCTGAGTTGATCTCACCGGATCGCACGTACGGGTCTATGGGGGAGAGCAGTTCCGAGACGGGTTTGTCTTGGTTGGAAACCAACTCCGCGACGGTGAGCATGGCGATGATTCCCGAGTCCGCGAAATAGTTGTCCCGAAAGTAGAAATGCCCAGAGTGTTCGCCCCCAAAGGCGGCGTCGTGCTTGCGCATCTGGGGTTTGATGATCGAATGTCCCGCCTTGGTGCGGATAGCCGTCCCCCCCTCGCGCTCGACGAGCTCGGGGAAGGCTTTGGAGCAGACGGCGCTGTACACGATGGTCGCGCCGGGCTCCTTCTCCAGAACGCTCTTGGCGACGAGCGTGGCGAGCAGGTCGCCGGAGATCACCCCTCCCTTCTCGTCCACGACGAAGACCCGATCCGCATCGCCGTCGAAAGCCACCCCGAAGTCCGCCCCCTCTTCGACGACCCGCTTGCGGAGCGCCTCGGTGTTCTCGGGCTCTATGGGACTGGGGGGATGGTTGGGGAAGTCGCCGTCGAGGTCGAAGTACATCGGAGTGTACTCGAACGGCAGCCTCTCGAAGAGAGGAGGAAGCATCTTGCCGGCCATGCCGTTGCCAGCATCCACCACGATCTTCAGGGGACGTAAATTTTCGGTCTGGATGAAGCCAAGGCAGTGTTCGGCGTAATCCTCGGAGATTTCGCCTTCCTCGACGGAGCCGGGAAACTCGGCGGCGCCGGGGGTCTTGCCGGAGAGGATGAGGTCCCGGATCTGGCCTATTCCCTCGTCCAGCGAAAGGGCGATGGCGTCCTCACGGCATAGCTTGAAACCGTTGTATTCCTTGGGGTTGTGGGAGGCGGTGATCATGGCGCCCCCCGGCTCTTCCAGGTGCCCTACGGCGAAGTACAGGGCGTCGGTGGAGACGAGCCCCAGGTCCAGCACGTCGGCCCCGGCCTCGGTGACGCCCTTGATGAACGCGTTCTCCAGCGCCTCGCCGGAGAGCCGCATGTCGCGGGCCACGATCACCCTGGAACCCGAGAGCCCCAGGTGGTTGACGTAGGCCCGTCCGATGTCCCTGGCGAGGTCTTCGTCCAGGGTATCTGGATAGACGCCTCGTATGTCGTAGGCCTTGAAGATTGACTCGTCGATCATCTTCCCCCTTCATCCGGGTCTCGGTCGAGGGTCTCCCTCAGGACTCGGGCCATTTTTGCATCCGGTACAATACTCCGTTATGAGCTTCATTGCAGGTCGCCCGGCATCGCCCGCGCGAGGGGCGGCCCGCGGATAACCCATGGGACCCCGCTTCGTTCGACTGGCGGCCTTTTTCTACGGCTCACTCGTCGTTGCGGCTGCGCTATGGAATGGCCTGCGAGGCCGGGATTTCCAGGTCTTCGGTGACTCGATCCTGCAAAGTGTGGCGCTCGGCTGCCTCGCTGCGGCCGGCACCGTTGTGCTGGGGCTTGCCGTGTACCGGCTGTCGCCGATGATGCGTGAGATCGCCGACGAACTCGCTCCGAGGCTGGTGGACGGCGTGTCGAGGCGCGACCTGCTGCTCCTGTCGCTTTTCTCCGGGGTGGGAGAGGAGGCGCTCTTCCGGGGCGCGGTGCAGCCGGAGTTCGGTATCGTGGTGGCCTCCATCGTCTTCGGGTTGGTCCATGTGGGCCCCGACCGGCGCTATCTGGTATGGACGGCATGGGCCGTCCTCGCTGGCTTCCTGTTCGGTGTTCTGTATGTGGTGACCGGTGGACTCCTCGCGCCCGTGGCCGCCCACGTCTTGCACAACACCGCGACGTTCTTCATCTGGAAACGCTCTCGGCGGAACCGGGTCGGGGCAGCGGACCCGTGAGCGGCCCGCCCAACGGTCTGCCGGATACCGCTTCTCCGAAGGAGGCCCTGAGGAGATGGCCGGTCCTCGTGCTCGCCGGACTCGGGGCGCTCGCGCTGACGCTTCTGGTGGTGAATCTCTCTCGTTCGTGGGGTTTCTCACCGGGGGAGAAGCTGATGGGAGACGACGTGGAAGACGTGGTGGTCAGCGCCGAGGAGAGCGTCTATCTTCCGCCCGACGTGGAACGTTTTGGCCGTAGGCCCGGCGCCCTCTATGTTTACGTGGTCGTGCGGCGGATGCAGTCCGGCGAGCGTCTCGAGGTCCGGGTCGAACGTGAGGGTGCCGCTTCGACGCTCTCGCGACTTCTCTCCGGCGAAGAGGAGGCGCTCGTGCTGGAGCGGCTGGAGACCCGGCCTGGGCCGGGGGAGAACCTCGACGTGGTGAGGCTCTCCCTCGGCGAGCGGACGGAAGAGACCGTGCCGCCTGGAAACTACACGGTCAGCGTGTACCGGGAGGACGAGGGAACGGCGGAGCCGCTAGGACGAAAATTCTTCGTGGTGCGGGGCTGGTTGCCCTAACCAGCACTGGTGGTCGACGGGTTTTTATATACAATGGATTGCGCTCAAGGCCATGGCGGGATCTGCGGGTTTCTCTGGGAGGGAGAACGGTTGTTGCGAGCAGGGAACATCGTACTGAACATCCTGAGCCTGGTCGTGGTCGGGGCCGGGATGCTCGTCATCGGTACCTTCTTCTTCCCTTCCGCCTTCCTGGACTCCGGCTCCAAGAACCTGGTCTCCGGCGCCGGACCGGGAGAATTCAATGTGCCGATCGTCCCCGAGAGCGCGACGGCGGAGGAACCGATCCAGAAGACGGTACCGGCGAGCGCGGAAAAAAGCCATGAAGCGCCTGCCGAGAAGAGGCCGGTTTACTCGCCGAAAGACAACACCCTGACCCTTACCGTCCCGGCGATGGCCCGAATCGAGGGCGACGAGATTCCCACGGGAAACGGTAAGGAGGAGAGGCTGTTCAGAAACTACGCCGCCGTTCACCTCGAAGGTACGGGCTTCCCATGGCAGAGGGGGGCCAATACGTACATCGCCGGGCACCGGCTCGGCTATCCTGGCACCGAGAGCTTCCTCACCTTCGCCGACCTGAACAGGCTAGGGAACGGTGATAGGATCCGGGTTCGCGACGCCAACGGACGGCGCTACCTTTACGAGGTCTACAGGATATTCGTGGTGGGCCCCGCGGAGATCCACGTTACGGGGCCGGTTGAGGGCAAGAGCGTGCTCACCTTGCAGACCTGCACGCTCCCGGATTACTCCAAACGTCTGATCGTACGGGCCGAGCGGATAACCTAGCGTTGGTGAAGATCAAATCCAGGGAGGGGGTGTCGTAGCTTGCTGCGCGTGCCGGTAAAGAAGCCCGAGCGGGGAGAGCCCGAGCGGTCCGCGCTGAAGAAGCGGGAAACGACGCCCGCCATCACCAAGGGCAACATGCAGATCCGGGTCGTCACCTTCGCCATCCTGGTGGCCGTGCTGTTCTCGTTGCTTGCCGGGCGGTTGTGGCAGCTCCAGGTCCTCACCGGCGAGGTCTACACCGAGACCGCCCAGCAGACCCACACCAAGGCGATCAAGATCCCCGCCCAACGCGGCGTGGTCTACGACCGCCACGGCGAGGTACTCGCCAACAACGTGCCCGGCCTCAACGTCACGGTGGTGCCGGACGAGATCTCACGCGACAAGGTGGCGGAGCTGGCGGATATCCTGGAGGCTGATAAGGAAGCCGTCCTGGGCCGCTACGACGCCGCCAAAGACGCGGACACGTACAACCCGTACAGCCCGATCCTGGTAAGAGAGAACGCCGGCCGCGAGGCCGTGACCTACATCAGCGAGCGCACCGGGGAGTTCCCCGGGCTGGCGGTCAACGACGACTGGGTGCGGAGCTACCCGCAAGGGAGGGTGGCCGCCCACGTGCTCGGGTACACCGGTGCGATCACGCTGCAAGAACTGAAGCTGGATGGTTACGAAGACCTCGCCAACGACGCGATCGTCGGCAAGAGCGGCGTCGAGCTTTCGTATGAGGACGTGCTACGGGGGCGGGCGGGGAGCAAGGAATACAGCGTGGACGCCCTGGGCCGCGTGGTGACCCTCCGCCGGGCCGACGGGACCCGCGCCGACGGTGAGCGCGAGGTCTCCCCGATGCTCGAAGCGCCAGCACGCATAACCGATCCCAAGCCGGGCAAAAACCTCACGCTCACGTTGGACCTGGATCTCCAGAAGACCGCCGAGCGCGAGTTGAAGCTGGCGCTGGAGCGCGCCCGGGACGAGGGATACGAGGCGTCGGGTGGCGCCGTGGTGGCGATGGACCCGCGCAACGGCGAGATCCTGGCGATGTCCAGCCAGCCCGAATTCGATCCTCAACTCTTCGTCGGCGGTATCTCCGGCGCCGACGAGATAAAGACCTTCGATTACCAGAACTCGAAGGCCGCAAACTACCCGTTCTCCAACCGTGCGATCACCGCCGGCCAGCCCGCCGCCTCGACCTTCAAGGTCTTCACCGGCATGGCGGGTCTCGCGGCGGGTGTGATCACACCGTACACCACCGTCACCGACAATGGTGACTGCTGGCGGCCCGCCGGCTCCTCGTGGGGCTGCTGGCAGAGCTGGCGGGAGAACAGCCCCAACCGCGAGTTTCTTGGGACCCACGGCACCCAGAACTTCACCGAAGCCATCAAGGACTCCAACGACAAGTTCTTCTACCAGGTGGCGGATTGGATCTGGAACCAGACCTCCGACGAGAACTGGCTGCCCAGGTTCTACAGGGAGAAGTTCGGCTTCGGCCGGTTGACCGGCACGGACCTGCCGGGAGAGACGGCCGGACGGGTGCCGACGCGCGCCGGAGAGAGGGAACTGATGATGGCGCTGCAGGGTTCGGTGGAACCGGGGCACTGGACCGTCGGGGACTGGGTGAACCTCTCCATCGGCCAGGGCGACCTGCTGGTCTCTCCCGTCCAGCTCGTCCGAGCCTACGCCGCCATCCAGAACGGCGGCACCCTCGTCACGCCGCACGTGGGCAAAGAGATCAGCTACCAGGGAGAGGTGGAGAAGAAGATCTCGCCCGGAACGAAGGAGGTCGGTATAGACCCGAGCTTCTATCAGACGACCATAGAAGGTATGAGGGGCGTCACGGAGCGCAAGGGGACCGCATACGGGGTCTTCAGAGACTCCGAGCTGGATGTTGCCGGCAAGAGCGGCACCGGCGAGACGGGCGGAGACTTCGTGAACTGGTTCGTCGGCTGGGCCGAGTACCAGGAAGACCCCCTGGTGGTAGTCGCGTTGGTCGAGAACGGCGGCGTGTTCGAGACGGGCTCCGAGATGACCTCGGGTCCGGTCGTTCGCCACATCCTCGAATCCTACTACGGCGTCGATCAGTCTCCCGAGGACCAGTACGCAACCGACCTGGAACCCCGCAAGCCGGACGCGAAGGACGATGCGAAGCCCAGCGCGAAGGACAACGCGAGGAGCGGCAGGGACCGTACCGGGAAACCGGCACGGTAAGCGGAGGGGGTTTTGCTTTTCAACATGCTCCTGTCGTTGCCGAGCCCGCCGTCGCCGGTGATCTTCGAACTGGGGCCGTTCTCGATGGTCTATCCGATCATCGTGGTCGCCGTGCTCGTTGCCGCAATCGGCTGGCCGCTCGCCGGCCAGGAGATGGTAGGGCCTCTCCCGGCACGATACCTGGTCGTGCTCGCGGCCGTGGGCGTGGCGGCGGTGGCCTGGGTTCTCCTCGGGCAGAGGGAGGTCGGGCCGCTCGTCTTCCGCTACTACAGCCTCTCCATCGTGCTCGGCATAGCCGTGGGAACCTGGATCACGGCGCGCGAGTTGGCGAGGAAGGGCTACGAGTCGGAGCTCGCCCTCGACTCGCTGATATTCGTAATCATTCCTGGCTTCATCGGGGCGCGGGCCTACCACCTGGCGACCGACTGGGACCTCTACGCGGACGACCCGTTCCCCGATGTGTTCGCGGTCTGGAATGGGGGACTCGGGATCTACGGCGCCGTGGTCGGCGGCTTCATCGGCCTCCTGATCTTCAGCCGTTTCCGGGGCGTGAGCCCGTTCGCTTTCGCGGACGCAGCGGCGCCGGGGCTAGCCATCGGCCAGGCCATCGGCCGGTGGGGCAACTACTTCAACCAGGAGCTCTTCGGACGCCCGACGGACCTGCCGTGGGCCATCCGCATCGCGCCCGAAAACCGCCCCACGGGCTTCGCCGACGCCGAAGCCTTCCACCCGACGTTCTTCTACGAATTGGTCTGGAACCTGCTCGTCGCCTTCACCCTGCTCTGGGTCGCCCGGCGTTTCGCGGGAAGGCTCAAGAACGGGGACGTCTTCCTGCTCTACGTGAGCCTCTACTCCGTGGGCCGCTTCTTCGTCGAGGCGCTGCGCGTGGACCCGGCCTTCATTATCGGCTCCTCCATCCGCGGCAACCTCTTCGTGAGCAGCGTGCT
>JACCTS010000152.1 GCA_013812245.1 Rubrobacter sp. | reverse complement strand
AGCTCGTGATCGGAAGGGTTGACGGCATGAAGGTCGCCGGAGTTGCCGGGACGCTCGCTGAAGGCCGGGAGATGGTTTTCGCCGACGAGATGGAGGCCCTGGATCTCGTGCTCGTGGACCTGAGGTTGCCCGACGGCCACGGGGCGAAGCTGGTCGCCGAGATCAAAGCCAGAAGTCCGGAGGTGCTGGTCGTGGTGTTGAGCGCGGAGGATGACTTGAGCGACGCCCTCCAAGCAGGCGCCGACGAGGCTCTGAACAAGAGCACGCCCCTGCCGGAGATCGTCGCCACCCTGCGACGTATCGTCGATTGAAGACCGGAGGGGAAAGTCTGTCTCCGGGAGCGGGCAGCTCCGGGCCTTGCGACCGTCTAGTGGCCGCCGGGATCTCCTCCGCGCAGGATGGTGACGACGGCCCACAGGCTGATCGCGGCCCACGCCCCTTCTAGGAGGATAAAGCCCCACTGCACTTCGATCACCGCGACAACCACGAGTATTCCTGAGCCAACGAGGTTGGCGACCTGGTACGGCAGGTTCGAGGTATCGGTCCATCCGAACTGGTTGGTGGCGTAGGCCGCGAGGATGGCGAGCGCTCCCACGACGGATATAGTTTGCAACGCCATCAGTCGTCGCCCCGGCGGACGCCGCGAGCCGAAAGGCGACCGCTGCCGCGCAGTATCGAGACGATGCCCCAGAGGCTGATCAAGGTCCAGGCTCCCTGCAGGATCACGAACCCGGCCTGCCCGTCCACGACCGCGATAACCGTCAAGATGCCGGCTCCGGCGAAGTTGGCTACCGCGTACGAGAGCTGGGAGGGCTTTATCCACCCGAACTGGTTCGCGGCGAACGCCCCGAGTATGGCAAGCGCCCCGAGAACGGAGACGGACTGCACCCTCCTGCCTCCTTCGTGAGAAATACCTGACCGCGAAGCCATCCTAACATTCTCCGGTCCGCCTAAACACGAACCTCCAACGAGTCGGAGAGGAGGCGAGCGGTCATGCGGAGCGCGGGCCGGGGAACAACGGTTCGGCTATACTTTTCACCATGTTGGGGGTGCTCCTGATCCTGTGCGGCTACGTTCTGGGCTCCGTTCCGACCGGCATCCTAGTCGGGCGGGCGCGCGGCGTGGACGTGCGCCAGGTCGGCAGCGGGAACATCGGGACGGCCAACGTACTGCGGGCCGCGGGTAAGTGGGCGGCCATCGCCACCCTGGCGGGAGACATGCTGAAGGGTGCGATCCCGATTCTTATCGCTCGTGCTTTCACGGATAACGCCTGGGTGCTCGCCGGTGTCGCGCTGGCGGCGGTCGCCGGACATTGCTGGCCGGTCTTCCTGCGCTTCAAGGGCGGCAAGGGGGTCGCCACGGGTGCCGGGACGAGCATCGGGCTCGCACCCCTGATCGGCCTGGGACTCTTCGCCTTCTGGTGGGCCGTGGTGCTCGTGAGCCGCTACACTTCTCTTGGCGCCATCGCCGTGATGATCGTTAGCCCCATAGCTTTCATCTTATCGGGACAACCGCTGCCGTACGTCCTATACACGATCCTGGGCGGCGCGCTGGTCCTGTGGCGTCATCGGGAGAACGCGCGGTCTCTGTTGAACGGCACGGAGCGGAAGGTCGGAGAGAAAAGGGAGCAGGGTGGATAGCACACTCCGAGAAGCATACAGGGACAAGGCCGTACTCCTCACCGGGGGGACTGGCTTCCTGGGGACGGCGCTGGTTGAGAAGATCCTGCGTGGGCTGCCGGACCTTGGCCGTCTGTACCTCCTCGTGCGTCCATCCCGGGACAAGGGCGCGCGGGAACGCTTCGAGAAGGACGTGCTCGGATCCTCGGCCTTCTCCGGCCTGCGCGAGTCCCTGGGTGATAGCTTCGAGGGATACGTCTCCGAAAAAGTACGAGTGCTCGAAGGCGACGTGCATGCTCCTGAACTAGGGCTCGACGAGGATGACCTCGCGGAGCTTTCGAGCAAGGTGGACGTGGTGATCCACTCCGCAGCCTCCGTCATGTTCGACGCGCCGCTGGACGCCGCCGTGAACTCCAACGTCGGTGGCACGCTGGGCCTCCTGAAGCTGGCCCGCGATTGGGAGAAGTGTCCGCTCTTCATACACGTCTCGACCGCATACGTGGCGGGGATACAGAAGGGTTTGATCCCGGAGTCTCCTCCCGGAAACGCAACCCCCAACGGCACGCGCCTCGACCCGCACGAGGAGGCGCTGAAGCTGCGGGGGATCGTGAACGAGGTGGAGAAGGCTTCACGGGAGCGGGAGCTCCTTAACCACTTCGACACCGAGGCCAGGCGCGAGCTCGGGATGGTCGGCGAGGAGGGAGAGGTCGCCGAAAGGGTGGACACGCTACGCCGCGCCTGGATGCGCGAGCGGCTCGTCGAGCGCGGGACGCGGCGGGCCCAGGAGCTCGGCTGGCACGACGTGTACACTTTCACCAAGTCGCTCGCCGAACGGACGGTGCTGCGGGAGAGGGGGGAGACGCCGCTCGTCATACTGCGTCCGGCCATCATCGAAAGCAGCATAAAGGAGCCTTCGCCCGGTTGGATCCAGGGTTCCCGCATGGCCGACCCTATAATTATGGCGTTCGCCCGAGGCATCCTGCGGGAGTTCCCCGGAGACCCCGAGAGCCTGGTTGACATCGTGCCCGTTGACCACGTCGTGAACGCCACCCTGGCAGCAGCCGTCCGCCGCCCCGAAAAGCCCGAGGTCTTTCATGTCGCCTCCGGAGATCGCAACCCGATCCGCTACCGTGATCTCTACGACCACGTCAGGGACTACTTCGTCGAGAACCCCCTGCGGGACTCCGGCGGCCGGCCGGTCCCCGTGCCGGAGTGGAGCTTCCCCGGCCGCCGCCGCGTCGAGGGACGCCTGAAGCTGGAGCTCACGGGCCTCAAGGCGGCGGGTGAGGTCGTCTCTCGCCTGCCGGAGGGTCACATGGTCTCGGATTTGCGCGGCAGGATCGCCCGCGCCGAGAAGCGAGGCCGGATGAGCCTGTACTACAG
>JACCTS010000598.1 GCA_013812245.1 Rubrobacter sp. | reverse complement strand
CGTCGTCCTTGTAGCACAACTCGACGATGGGAGCCTTGAAGCGACGTCCCTCCTCAAAACCGAGCAGCCGCTTTATGGAGCCCGTGGCCAGGTTGCGAACCACGATCTCGACGGGCAGCATGGTGAGCTTTTTGGTCTTGATGGACGTGTCATCCACCTGCTCGACGAAGTGCGTCGGCACCCCGTTTGTCTCCAGGTAAGCGAAGAGCGCCGCGCTCATCGTGGCGTTCGTCCGACCTTTGCCCTCCCACGAGCCGCGTTTCTTGGCGTTAAAGGCGGTCGCGTCGTCCTTGTAGCGATGAAGCAGTATGTCCGCCTCATCCGTTGTAAAGACCTTCTTCGCCTTGCCTTCGTATAGCAATGCCTCAGTCACGCTCCAACCTTCCTTTCAATTCTTCCACCCGTTCGAACACCACCCCGGTGTTGCGCACCGCGTACACCGGATCGAAGAGCCCTTCGAGGTCCGGGCCCAGTCTTTCCCGCACTTCCTCGTCCTCCGCGAGCAGGTCCCGGAACCCATCCTCGCCGTCCCATGCCCGCATCGCCGCACCCTGGACGATCCCGTAAGCGTCGTCCCGACTCATACCGGCCTCGACCAGCGCGAGCAGCACGCGCCCAGAGAACACTATGCCGCCACCGAGGTTCAGGTTCTCCAGCATCCGCTCGCGGTCCACGTCGAGACCGCGCAGCACACGGCACACGGTGCGCAGCATGTAGAGGGCGGCGATGGTGGCGTCGGGGAGCACGACGCGCTCGGCGGAAGAGTGGCTTATATCGCGCTCCTGCCACAGGGCGTTGTCCTCGAAGCCGACCTGCGCGTAGCCCCGCATCAGGCGGGCCATGCCGCAGAGACGTTCGCACAGGATCGGGTTCCGCTTGTGCGGCATCGCCGATGAGCCCTTCTGACCGCGCCCGAAAGGCTCGGCAAGCTCCCTGATCTCGGTTCGCTGAGAGCCCCTGATCTCAAGTGCGATCTTCTCGACCGTCGATCCAACGATGGCGAGCGTCGAGAGCACCTCAGCGTGCCTGTCGCGCTGCACGACCTGCGTCGAAGCCTGGGCCGCGGCGATGCCAAGCTCCCCACACGCAATGGACTCCACCTTCGGGTCCACGTTCCCGTACACCCCGACGGCCCCGGATATCTTTCCGACGGCCGCGACCTCCCGCGCGTGGTCGAGCCGGTCCAGGTTTCGCTCCATCTCGAACGCCCACACCGCCAGCTTGTGCCCGAGGACAGTTGGCTCCGCGTGTACCCCGTGCGTCCGTCCGACCATCACGGTCTCGCGGTGCTCCAGCGACATCTCGACGAGCAGCCGGGCGAGCCCCCTTGCCTCGTCGAGGATGAGATCCAACGCGTCCCTCAACCGCAACGCGCCAGCCGTGTCCACCACGTCCGAGCTCGTCAGACCGAAGTGGAAGTGCCTGGCAACAGGGCTGTCCACGGTCTCCGCGACGTTCGAGACGAAGGCTATAACGTCATGATTCGTCTCGCGTTCGATCTCCTCGATGCGCTCCACGGAGAAGCCAGCCTTCTCCGCAAGCTCCTCGACTTCGTCCATCGGAATCTCACCAAGCCGCGCGCGGGCGCGGCAGACGGCCAGCTCCACCTCGAGCCACGAGCGGAACTTCGCCTCCTCGGTCCAGACGACCCCTATCTCCGGGAGAGTGTAGCGTTCGATCAAGGCTTCGATAGCCTCCCAGCCAGCTCGGAATCAGAGATCGCCAGGATCTGCGCGGCGAGCATGGCAGCGTTGGCCGCGCCGTTGACGGCGACTGTGGCGACCGGGACGCCCGTTGGCATCTGGACGGTGGCAAGCAGGGCGTCGAAGCCACCAAGGGTCCCGGCAGCGATGGGTACGCCGATGACGGGCAGGTTCGTCCTGGCGGCGACGGCCCCGGCGAGGTGGGCGGCCATCCCTGCGGCGCAGATGAAGACTTTGACGCCTCGATCCGGAGCGGTTGCGACGTACTCCGCGACGGCCTCGGGGTTGCGGTGGGCGCTCAGAACCTCGAGCTCGTGCTCGACGCCGAGGTCTTCGAATCGTTTGGTGCACTTCTCCATCGTGGGCAGGTCGGATTTGCTGCCGACGAGGATTCCAACTTGGGGCGTGCCCGGCACTAGAGATCCTCCAGTTCCATCGCTTCCAGGGCTATGTCCGTGCGGTACTGCATTCCGGGGAAGTGGATCGCTTCGACGGCGGCGTAGGCGCGGGCACGCGCTTCGATGACGCTCGCCCCGGTCCCGACCACGTTCAGGACCCGGCCCCCGGCGGTGAAGAACTTGCCGTCCCTCTCCTCCGTGGCCGCGTGGTAGACGTAGACGCCCGAGGGGATCCGGTCGAGGCCCTGTATCTCATCCCCGGAAGACGATGACTCGGGGTAGCCTTCGGAAGCGAGCACCACGCACACCGTCTTCTCGGCGGACCAGGAGATCTCGCGACCCGCAAGGTCTTCTTCCCCGGCGGCGATCATCAGTTCGAGCAGGTCCGTGCCGAGCCTCGGGAGCAACGCCTGAGTCTCCGGGTCGCCGAAGCGGCAATTGAACTCAAGCGCCTTCGTTCCTGTCTCCGTGACGATGACGCCCGCGTAGAGCAGGCCGGTGTACGGGGCCCCGATCAGGGCCATCTGCTTCACGGTGGGACGGATGATCTCCTCCAGAACAGAGGCGTACGTGGCTGGCTCCATCCACATGATCGGGGAGTACGCCCCCATCCCACCCGTGTTCGGTCCCTCATCCCCATCGGAGATGCGCTTGTAGTCCTGCGCCGGGAGGAAGGGCAGGATGCTCTCCCCGTCCGTGAGCGCGAAGACAGATGCCTCCCTGCCCTCAAGATACTCTTCGATCACGATCCGCTCCCCCGCAGCCCCAAACTTGCCGGCGAATGCGGCCCGCACGGCGTACTCGGCCTCCTCGCGGTCGCGGACGATGGTCACGCCCTTGCCCGCGGCAGTCCCGTCCACCTTCACGACCGCAGGGAATTCGTCCAGCGTGCGCAGGTAGGCGAGCGCGGGCGCTTCGCGGTCAAACGCCTCGAAACGGGCCGTTGGCACTCCGGCGTGGCGCATGACCTCCTTGGCAAAGACCTTCGAACCTTCGATGCGGGCGGCCGCCCGTGATGGGCCGAACACCTTCAGGTCAGCCTCCCAGAAACACTCGGCTATACCCCCGATCAGGGGTGACTCGGGGCCAACCACCGTGAGGTCTATCCTGTGCTCTGCGGCGAAGTCCCGCAGATCCGTCAGCGCGTCGGCCGGTATGTCAACGGTCTGGGCGATGCGGGAGATGCCGGGGTTGCCTGGCGCAGCGTACATCTCCGGCTCCAGGGGGCTCGTGGCCAGAGCCTCGACCAGCGCGTGCTCGCGGCCCCCGCTCCCGACGACCATGACCCGCACTAGACCGCGATCCTCTCGACTATCGCCTGTTCGCGCTCGGGTCCGACGCTAATCATGCACAGAGGAGCCCCGATCTCGGCCTCCACGAACTCCACGAACTCCCGCGCCTCCCGTGGGAGATCCACCCTCATCCGGCATCCCGTAATGTCCTCGCCCCAGCCGGGAAGCTCCCTGTACACCGGACGGGCGTGGTGGAGGTCGGTCTGGTGCATCGGGTACCCATCGAACCTCTCACCGTCTATCTCGTAGCCGACGCAGACGTTTATCTTCTCCACCGCCGAGAGTACATCGAGCAGCGTGATGGCCAGGTGTGTGATCCCGTTGAGCGCAGCCGCCCACTTCACAGCTGGCAGATCCAGCCACCCCACCCGCCGGCTCCGGCCCGTGGCGGTACCGTACTCGCGTCCGACCTCCCGTATCGTCTCGGCGGTCTCGTCGAAGAGCTCCGTGGGCATGGGGCCGTCCCCGACCCTCGTGGTGTACGCCTTGGTCACGCCCACCACGTACTCCAGATACCGAGTCGGGATTCCGCTCCCCACTATGGCCCCGCCCACCGTCGGGTTGGATGACGTGACAAAGGGATAGGTGCCGTGATCGTTGTCCAGGAGCGTCGCCTGCCCGCCTTCGAGCAGCACCTTCCTCCGGTTCTCCAGACCCTCTCGAAGCAGCGTCCCCGTGTCGGAGATCATCGGGGCGATGAACTCCTCGAATTCCAGCAACCGGGAGGCCAGTTCTCCCACGTCGTAGGGCTCCTCGCCGTAGACGTTCTCGAAGATTGCGTTCTTCTCCCGCAGGGCCGCTTTCAGCTTGGTCTTCAGGATGCCCTCGTCGGAGATATCCTGGACCCTGATGCCGTAGCGGGCGACCTTGTCCTCGTAGGCCGGGCCGATGCCGCGGTTGGTCGTCCCGATTCGGGCTTCGCCGAGCGCGATCTCGCGGTGCGAGTCGAGCGCGATGTGGTAGGGCATGATCAGGTGCGCCCGCCCATCCACCTTGAGCCGGTCCCGAACGCTGAGACCACGCTCCTCCAGCGCCTGTACTTCCCCGGCCAGGGCCTCTGGATTGACCACGACCCCGTTGCCGATGGTGCATACCACGTCCTCGCGCACTATGCCGGACGGGACCAGGTTCAGCTTGAACTCCTCCCTGCCAACCCGAACCGTGTGCCCCGCGTTGTTCCCGCCCGAGTAGCGTGAGACGTAGTCCGCATCCGAGGCGAGGGCGTCACAGACCCGCCCCTTGCCCTCGTCGCCCCAGGCAAGACCAAGCACCACCGTGGCTGTCAAAGCATCATCTCCATCTTCTCGGATACCTGAGAATGCGGGGGAAATCGAGTAGGCGGAGTCGGCGCCCGGAAGCTCCTATTCCTGCTGGAGGGCCGCCTCTCTCTGCCACGCTTGCAATGTAGCACATAGCAATTTCGATTTGAAACTCTGCCTGATGGACCCCCATCTAGCCGTTATTCAAAGAGCACGACCGGCTCCGCGTAGCGGCGGATGCGGTTCTCCCGCCAGCGTTCTTCCACGAAGGCGCGGAGATCGGCGTTCGTGGAGGCGATGTCCTTGCTCCGCAAACCCTGGAGCGGGAAGCGCACGCCAAGCACGCGTTCTTCGATCCGGAATCGCGTAATCCCCGCCGGAAGCACGGCCCCGAGGCGGACCACCTCGATCAACTCCCCCGGAGAGAAAGTCCGGTAGCGGACAATCACCTCACCGCGGCCAGGCTCAACAGCTTCATCCGATCCGACACGCCGTACCTCACCATCTCCGGGATAACCTTCCTGCATCTCCCAGAGAGCGCGGACTTCCGCAGGCAATCCCTGTTCCCGGGATCGTAGCGAGAAGCTCATCCCTCCGGCGGTCTCCACCTCAGCCAGACAGTCATTCCGGGATTCGTCCTCCGACACCTCCACGGTTTCGACCTCGCGGAGTTTTTCGATGGCGGCCGCGCCGACGAGGTGCGCCCAACTCTCCGTGGAAGACGGCGGCTCAACGATCTGAACGAGGGCAAGCCGGGCTTCGAGCCCGTGCAGGGCGTGGACTCTGTGAGCGCCGTCGAGGACCAGAAAACCCTCCCCGAAAGGCGAGACGATGACCGGGTTGCGTTGAACGCCTTCGGCTCCGATCCGCGCGCGCACGCGGGCGAGGCGTTCTTCATCATGGGCTTCGTGCAGGCTCAGACGCCCGAGTTCGACCAGCCGGAGACCGTCGAGTGCGGAGATCAAGCAGAAAGGAAGGACAGACGGGGCGGGCGCATCGGGTATCCGATAACCCGGAACGGGCTAGGCGTCGCCCCCGCGACGGCCCCAGATGAAGTCGAGGATCAGGAACCCTCCGAAGAAGAAAACCGCGATGAGGATCATGAAACCGATGATGCCGAGCAGCAGATACAGTGTGTCCAAAATCCGTGGCCTTTCCGTAAACGTTGCTTGTTGAGCCCGATCCACCGCGAGAGTCGGGACGGCCGGATTTGAACCGGCGACCACTCGGCCCCCAGCCGAGTGCGCTACCAGACTGCGCCACGTCCCGACGCACCGCCAGCACCGCTGGCTTGCCCGAATAATATCAGACGGTCCGCGTGCTATCATTCGCGCTTCGTGGCACGAGCGGCGCTCTACATCAGGACCGATCCGGAGAGAAGGCTTCCCGCCCGCGACGCGCAGCGGGCGGCCGGATCAACGTACGCCTCGGACTGCGGCCATGAGGTCGTCGCCGAATATCAGGATCTCGAAGCCCCGGGACACCTCCTCTACTACAAGCCCGGTCTTAGGGAGGCCATTGATAACATAAAGGAAGCGGAGGATTGGGAAGTCCTCATAGTCACGGATCCCCGGTGTATATCGGACGATGCGAGCGCGCTGCACGAGCTCGTCCACAAGTTCTCCCTCTACGGCAACCGCCTGGAAGGACCCGGCCACGAGTGGGAAGACCTCCTCGCCCAGATGAAAATTTACCGGCGCGAGATGAGCCGACGGTGAGGCAAAGATCGATGGGTACAATAGCCTGGTGAACGTTCTGCTAACCATACTGGGTGTGCTGCTGTTGCTGCCATCCGTGGCGGGAATCGTCTTCGGGGTGTTTATGGCCCTCGACCCGAAAACGCGGTTCCCCGGCGTACTCTTCGCGCTGTGGTGGGTATCCGCCGCCGTGGCGGCCTTCGGAGTCCTGATCCGAGACCCCGCGACGTTCGCGATGGGGTTGCTCTGCTTCGCCGTGGCGGGGCTGACGCTGGTCGTGGAGGAGCGCAGGCCCCAGAAACCCCCCGTCCGCCCTAAGGTTCCCTCCGCCGACAGCGAGAGGACCACCCAGGAGAACAAGGTCAGGGAACGCAGCGAGGAGGCCTCCTAGCGCACCCTGGCATCTCTGCCCAAAGATATCCCCGAAATCAGTATACTTCTCGGGGAGGATGGTCCGAAGGAGATCGATGGGGAGCGTCAGGCTTCCGGCGCGTCGTAGAGTACGGCCCGGCGCGGGCAGCCTGTAGAAAGGAGCTAGAAGATGGGGCTCATTCGCACGGTAGTGGCCTTTGTGATCCTGGTCATACTCTTTCACGTGGGTATGTACTACTTCGACGTGGACCAGGGCACCAACGGCATGACCGACGCCCTGTATAGCCTCGGCAGGCTGCTTGAGTCGCCTGCGGCGGCCCTGGTCAACGCGCTTCCCCTCTCCCCCGAGCAGCGGAACAACTACGACACTAGCGGCTTCTACTTCACGGCTTTCGCCGCAGCGGGCGTCTACTTCATCATCTTCCTGCTGCTCGGGGTGGGAAGGCGGAGTTAGCGCCAAACACGGGAGACGCCGGTCGCAAAGCCACCCTCGTGGCGGCCGATGGCGGCGTTCAAGGGAAGACCCCATCTCCACCAAACGTGAGGGTCTGCTAAATTAGGACCGGTGTCCGCCCGCATCCGCATAAGACCCGAAGTCATCACGGCCCATCGCCTCCGCATGGAGATGGTGGGCCTCGAAGACGAGGACATCGAGAACACTATCCGCATGAAGGGCTGGGCTTGGGTCCGCAGCCGTAACGCCTGGGTCTACGCTGGTGAGCCGGACTTCGTAAACCGTCAGATCCGGGAGGTCATCATCGCCCTGCCTGACATCTTCTTCGACGAGGATGGCATCAAGGAATCCATCCGCACCGTCGAGGAGAAGGCGAGGAGCGAGGAGGAGCGCGAAGAAGCCCGCGACCTCCTGCGCCAGGCTTTCGAGAAGACCGGCCAGCTAGAAGCAGCGGCAAAGTTCCTCTAGCCTTCTCTACCCCTGCACCTTGAGGAACGGCAG
>JACCTS010000438.1 GCA_013812245.1 Rubrobacter sp. | reverse complement strand
TCTGGAGGGTGAGAAACTTCTGAGAAGCATCTGGAAAGACGCATAGAGCGTAGGAAACACCGACGTGCAGTCCAGACAAAGGTAGGGAGATAATGGGCAGGTTGACCAGGAAAGAGATGCTGAAGCTAAGCGGGGGCACGCTGGCGGGCGCCAGCCTTCTAGGGCTGGCGGGTTGCGGGAGCGGCGGTTCGGGCTCTTCCGGCGGAAGCAAGACCCTGAACCTCGGAAGCATAGGGTGGACCGAGAACATCGCCGTCGCCAACCTGACGAAGGTGGTCTTCGAGGGAGAGATGAACTACGACTCGGTCAAGATTGAAGGGCCTCTGGAGCTCGGTCTGCTGTTCCAGGGCGTCGCCGAGGGCGATCTCCAGGCCTTCCAGGACGTCTGGATGCCCAACCACAAGGTGTTCCTCAACAAGCCCCAGCTCAAGAGCGACCTGGAGCTTCTCGACCCGTGGTACCAGGGCAAGACCGCCTACGGCCTCACGGCGCCGACTTACATGGGTGTCGAGAGCATAGCGGACCTGACCGATGTGGGGACGAACGAGATCATCGGCATCGAGCCGAGCTCGACCTTCATGCCCCAGATCAAGAACGAGGTCATCCCCGCTTACAACCTGGACATGGAGCTGGTCACCTCCAGCACGGCCGGGATGCTCTCCGAGCTGGATAAAGCCTACAGCAATAAAGAGCCCATCGTGTTCACGGGCTGGTCGCCGCACTGGATGAACCTTAAGTACGATTTCGTCTACCTCAAAGACCCCAAGAACGCCCAGGAAACCTGGGACGATCCCGCCAGGGTCACCGCCGTGGTCAACGCCGACCTCAAGGAAGACGACCCTGCGGCCTACGCCTTCCTCAAGGCCCTCTCGCTCGATGAGGGGCAAGTCAACCAGATGGGCCTGGAGATGAGAGACGCGGGGACGGGCAAAGAGGAGCAGGGCATCCGCAACTGGTACGAGAAGAACAAGGACGCCGTGAAGAACGCGGTAGACGCCGCCAAGAGCGCGTAGTAACCCGGAAAGGCTGAAAAGCGAGAGACGAGCGAGGATGCGCCGCCCCGAACCCGGAGCGGCGCATCCCGCTTGAGGAGCCGCCCATGGACGGAGAACGAAAACCGTGGGGTCCATGAAGATATTCGGCAGGATCGTGGCGCTCGTCTTTCTGGCGGGCGTTCTGGTTACGGGCTGCGGCGCGTCCAGCGCGGGTAGAATGCTCACCATCGGCACCATCAAGTGGACGGAGAACGAGGCCGTCGCCAACCTGACGAAAGTACTGCTGGAGGATGAGCTCGGCTACGATGACGTGCAGCTTCAACTCATCGAGGACGACCCCAAACTGCTGTTCCAGGGCGTCGCCGAGGGCGATCTCCACGCTTTCCAGGACGTGTGGTTGCCCAATCACAGCGAGATACTCGCCGAGGTAGGGGATAGGGTGGAGCATTTGCACCCGTGGTACAGGGGCACGACCAGGTTCAGCATGGCCGCGCCAAGCTACATGGGGATCGACAGTATAGACGAGATCAACACCACGGGCGCCACCGAGATCTACGGCATCGAGCCGGGGTCGGTGATCATGCAGAAGATCCCGAACCGGACCATCCCGGAGTACGGGCTGAAGCAGCAACTGGTGGCCGCCGGCACCCCGGCGATGCTCTTGGAGGTGAACAGCCTCTACCGCAACAAAGAGGACTTCGTCTTCGTTGCGTGGTCGCCGCACTGGATGAACCAGGAGTACGATTTTACGTACCTCAAAGACCCCAAGGGCTCGCTCGGCAACCTCACGGAGCCAGCCAAGATCTCCACCATCGTTCGAAAGAACCTCAAGGAGGACGATCCCGCAGCCTACGCTTTCCTGGATGCGCTCACGCTCACCGAGGATCAGATCAACAGCCTGGAGCTGGAGATCAAGGACGCCGACGACCCGGCCGAGGGGGTCAAACGTTGGCTCGAAGACAATGATGCCGTGGCGGACCCCTGGATCTCCGCCGCCCGGCAGGCACGGGAAGGTTAGCCCTCCGAATGCGGATACTTCCTGCGATACGGCGCGCGATGTTCTCCAGAGCGCCGCTGATCCTGGCGCCGGTGCTCGCCGTCTGGCTGCTGGCCGTGGGCTGCGGGGGAGCCGGAAACCCGGCGAGCGCGGGCGCCAAAGAGCTCACCATAGGCTACGTGGAGTGGGAAGACAGCGTGGCCGTCTCCAACCTGACGCGCACCGTCATGGAAAAGGAGCTGGACTACGACGTTGAGTTGCGCCGCTTCGACGACCCGGAGGCTGCGGTCCTCGCCGTCGCCGACGGGGAGATAGATACCTTCCAGAACGTGTGGATGCCGGATCACGCGGGATACCTTGGCGAGGCGGAGGGCGAGAAGTTGCTCGACCCGTGGTTGATCGGGACGACCCGTTCCGGCCTGGCCGTCCCGAGCTACATGGACGTGGGGAGCATAGAGGGCATGAAGAGGTTCAGCAACGCGCCCATCGTCGGCGTGGAGCCGGGGGTGGGACCTGGGAGCAGGGTCTCGGAGGCCGTCGCCGAGCAGATGCCGGACCGGCAGGTCATGTACCGGGACACCCCGGCGATGCTCTCTGAGGTGGATCGCCGCTACTCGGACGGGGAGAACTTCTTCTTCACCGCCTGGTCGCCGCACTGGATGAACCAGGAATACGAGTTCGAGTACCTGGTGGACCCCGAGGACGAGCTGAGCGGGGCGACGCAGCCCTCGCGCATACAGTCCGTGGTCCGTGGAGACCTCGAAGAGGAAGATCCCTTCGCCTTCGCCATGGTGGATGCTCTGCAGCTCGCCGACCATCAGGTCAACGACCTGGAGCTCTCCATAAAGAACGCGAAGAGCCCGCAAGATGGTGTCGAAGACTGGCTCGAAGGCCGCGACTGGCTCGCGCGCAGTTGGATCGGCAACGCCAAACGCCAGGCCGGGGAGGACTGAGGTAGAGGCTCACCGGCTCAAGAGCATCACCCCGAGGGACGGCCCACGAATCCCTCGCGCGAAATCCTCGAAAACCACCAACACAAGAGAGGAATGATCCGTTGAAACCGGACACAGCGGCGGAACGATGGTCCCCGGAGGCCGCGCGGTGAGCGCCACCAGGGAGGACGTGGTCGAGGAAGCCTTGCGTATCGCGGAAGCGGCTACGGAGGAAGGACTCGCCCTGCGGCTGCTGGGCGGCGTGGCGGTCCGAATAAGGGCCAGCGATGGGCTCGCCCCCGTCTTCGAGCGCCCTTACGCCGACCACGATTGGATCTCCTCGAAGGGAGCCTCCTCTAGCGCGCAGAAGTTCTTCGAGAAACAGGGATACGCGCCCCACACCCGCTTCAACGCGCTGAACGGACGCGAGCGCCTTCTATTCTTCGACGAGAACAACGACCGTCAGGTCGACGTGTTCGTCGGTTCGTTTCGCATGTCACACGAGATCCCATTCGGAAAGAGGTTGGCCTCGGAGCCGCTCACTATCCCGCTGGCCGAGCTACTTCTGACCAAGCTCCAGATCGTCGAGCTGAACGAGAAGGACGTGAAGGACGCGCTGGCGCTCTTCCACGATCATCCCGTGGACGACGAAGACGGGGACTCGGTAAACGGCGGGCGCATCGCGGAACTTTGCGCCTCGGACTGGGGCCTGTGGCGAACCTTCACCGCCAACCTCGAAGCCCTCGGCGACCACGCCGAACGCTACGACCTGCCGGATGAGGATAAGGGCCGCATCACGGAGCGCATCCAGACTTTGCAGGAGCGCATCGAGGGCGAGCCGAAGACGTTCGGCTGGAAGATGCGCTCGAAGATAGGGGACCGCAAACGCTGGTACGAGCTACCCGAAGAAGTCGAAGGAGGACCGTAGACGATGGAGAAGATCTCTTCGCTCTTTTCGAGCGGCTCGGAGACGCGGCTGTATTTCGCGACCGACATCCACGGGTCGGAGACCTGCTGGCGCAAGTTCCTGAACAGCGGCAAGCACTACGAGGCCGACGTGATGGTCCTCGGCGGCGACATGACCGGCAAGGCCCTCATCCCGATAGTCGAGCAGAGCTCAGGCCGCTGGCAAGCCACGCTGCTCGAAAACCGCCGCGAGTTCGGGAGCGAGGACGAGGTAGAGGAGTTCGAGGACGCCGTCAGGCGGCGCGGCTACTACCCGTTCCGCACCGACCCGGACAAGATGTCCGAGCTGGAGAAGGACGAGAAGCTGCGCGACGAACTGTTCCACAAAGAGATGCTCGGCACGGTCGAGCGCTGGATGCGGATGGCCGACGAGAAGCTCGAAGGCACGGGCATCCAGTGCTTCGTCTCGCCCGGCAACGACGATCAGTTCGAGGTGGATGAGATCATCTCCCAGGCCAAGCGAGTCAAGCTGGCCGAGGGCGAGGTGGTGGAGTTCGGGGACTTCCAGATGGTCTCGACCGGCTGGTCCAACCGCACCCCGTGGGATACCTACAGGGAAGAGGACGAGGACGACCTGGGCGAGCGCCTGAAGAAGATGACGGATCAGGTCACCGCCCCGCCGGAGAAGACGGTCTACAACTTCCACTGCCCGCCCTACGGCACGGGCCTCGACGACGCCCCGGAGCTTACCGAGGACATGCGTCCGAAGCACGGGGGGCGCTCCACGGTTCCCGTCGGCTCGAAGGCTGTGCGCGACGCCATCAAGGAAGGGCAGCCGGCCCTGGCGTTGCACGGGCACATCCACGAGGCCAGGGGCAACTCCCGCATCGGGCGCACGCTGTGCATCAACCCCGGCAGCTCCTACGAGCAGGGACAGTTGCTCGGCGCGGTGGTGAACCTGGATGGGGGCAAGAAGGTCAAGCGGTTCGTACTGACGAGCGGATAGACGGACAGAAAGGAAGCAGATGGCGAACAATGCAGCGGGGTCCGACGACCTCTTCCAGCGGAAGGCCACCGGGCTATTGCGGGGCTGGTCGGTGTGGGACGGCTTCATCTACGCGGCGTTCTCGATCAACCTCATCACGCTCGGCCTCTACGCCTTCTCCTTCGCCCCATTTATCCCCGACGGGTCCCTGATCCTGGCGGTCATCCTGGCGGGCCTGTACCTGATCTTTCAGACCGTCACCTACGCCTCCCTGATCGCGGTGATGCCCCGCGCGGGCGGTGACTACGTATGGACGAGCCGCGTGCTGGGCGGGGGCATCGGCTTCGTGCTGGCTGTGACGGGCTGGTGGTTCATCCTGTGGCACTGGGTGCCAATCTACGCGGACTTCTTGAACAAGGAGGTCTTCGTGCCTTTGGCCGCGATCCTGGGCCTGGACGGGGTGGCCGCCTTTTTCAACCAGGTCCCACCGGATGCGCCCGGGCTGTTCATCTCTTGCATGATCGTCGCGGTCGTGGCCTCGGCGTACATCTCACTGGGCATGAGGGCATATGCCCGCATCCAGAAGGTCTGCTTCTACGGCGCCCTCGTCGGGCTGGCGGTCATGGTCGTAATCTTACTCTTCAGTTCGCAGTCAGCCTTCGTCTCGGCCTTCAATCGTGAATCCCAGGAGCTCTTCGGCGCGAGCGGCAACGCCTACCAGCAGACCATACAGGCTGGCAGCGTCGAGACCAGCTCCGCCTTTCTCCCGACCTTGCTCCTGATCCCATTCATCGCCTTCTTCAACCTGTACTCGAACTGGGGTGCGACACTGTACGGTGAGGTCCGTGGAGCGTCGGACTTCCGCAAGAACATCTACGCGATGGCCGGGGCGCTCGTGTTCACCTCGGTGGCGGCCGTGGTTCTGCTCCTCCTCTTCGCCAAGACCTTCGGCTGGGAGTTCTACTACGCCGCCAACAACGCCTTCTGGGCCGGGGAAGGCCCGGTCTCCGCGTGGCCCTATCCGGGGTTGCTGGCGGCGATGCTCCTCGACAACCCCATCTTGCAGTTTCTCTTTATAGCCGTGATGTCGCTTTGGTTCTTCGGGTGGTGTGGGTCCGTATTTCTCTCTTCGACCAGGGTGGTGTTCGCCATTGCCTTCGACCGGGTGCTCCCCGAATGGGCTTCGAGGACCTCGAACAACGGCGTCCCCTACGCGGCGCTGTTGCTGATGCTGATCCCATCCATCCCCATCAGCTACATGTACGCCTTCGGGGAGAACTTCGCGACCTACGTGCTCGACGCGGTGCTCGTCATCGCGATAACGTTCCTGGGATCGGCGGTCTCGGCGGCGATCCTCCCGTGGCGCAAGCCCGACATCTACAACGCCTCCCCGATAGCCCGCTACAACGTGTTGGGGATACCCCTGATCACGGTGTCGTCAGTGGCCTTCGCCGCGTTCCTCGTGTTCTGCGTGCTCCAGTGGCTCTTCAACAGCACCTACGGCGTCAACAACGGGCAGTCCCTGATCTACGTGCTGATCCTGTACGCCGTCGCGCTCGGGATGTACGTCGGCTTCCGTCTGCTCCGCCGCGCCCAGGGCATAGACCTCAACATGGTCTACGACGAGATCCCGGAGGATTGACAGACGGGCCGTGGAAG
>JACCTS010000572.1 GCA_013812245.1 Rubrobacter sp. | reverse complement strand
ATCCCAACCAGGCTGGCAACGCTCCCAGACAGACCAACCCGCCGAGTCTCACAGTCCCCTGAGGACTCTCTTCATGACAAAGGACGTTTTCTTTCAACGACCTCTTCAGCTCGAAGGATGCAGCACGCCCTCGACTGTCTTAGCTTCGAGGCTGGGGCGGGCGATCACTCTCGAGCCACGTAAAGGCGCTTCGACGGGTGAAACCGTCCTGCGCATTACGCAATGGTTCTTTCCCTTGGACCGCTCATTGCTGAAGCCGGCCTTCTCAAAAAGACTGCGCGTGCCGTTGTAGAGGAAGGAGCCCGAAGTCCTCTTGCCCAGCGTGTCCTGTGGATACGCCTCCACCACACCACCGCCCGCCTTCGCGATCAGATCCAGGGCACCACGAAGCGCCACGGCTGCGAGGCCTTTGCGCCGGTAGTTCCTGTCGACGAAGAAGCAAGTGAGGCGGTAATCGGGCGCCTTCTGCGTGCGGCCTGCGTTGTACTCCTTCAGGTGGTAAATGTTCGGAAGCTCATCCGGAGAACCGTATTCGCACCAGGCTACCGCGACGTCACCGTCGAAGACCAGGGCCGCGTGAGCCTTGCCTTCGCGAACCAGACGCTCCTTGTAGGCGCGGTTACCCTCGGAGCTCTCGCCCTTCTCGGCGCACGCCGGATGGAACCAGGTGCACCAGCAACCATTCCACACGCCATTGTGCTTCTCGGCCAGGTAGACGAAGGCATCCCATGTCGCCGCACCGAGTGGCCGATCGCATACTCGCTCATGACAGCTCCCGTCTGACTGGCTCAGTCAGCTGACGGATGAAGGCAGTGTAGATCCGCCTCGGGTTCGACTCATCGCGGTTATATCCTGACTGCCGCTCGACGACGGACTCGCGTGCGCCAGCGATGCTGGAATGTCCCTGAGGGATCTTGCCCAACTCGCAGGCAAAGTGAACTCCCATGCAGGAAATCGGGGAGCTGTTAGCACTTAGTAGACAATGACCGCGTCAGAGCATCGACGGTTCCTCGCGGGCGATCCCGCGGCAAGGGAGGCCGTCGTCCGCCGGGCCGGTCGTATCACGATGCCGCTTGCGATCGCCGTTCTCGGTGATCGGGAAGCGGCCTCGGACATCACGCAAGACGTCGCGCTCGCCGTGCTCCGCGGACTACATCGCCTCAGCACACCGGAGAGTTTCGATGCTTGGGTAAGGCGAATAGCGGTGCGGCACAGCATCCGTGCCGCCAGGCGAAGGCGCTTCCTGGTTGGGGTTGAGTTCCCTCTCGACGAGGCCGAAACGTCCGTGCGGGAGACTCCAGGCACCGACACGGTGCTTCTGCGGGCAACGCTTCGGGAGGCGCTCGCCGACCTCTCTGCCCGCCAGCGCGCAGCAATCGGTCTCCGTTACATCCACGGACTCTCCGACGCCGAGATTGCCGCGGCGCTCGGCTGCCGCGCCGGAACAGCGAGTTCCCTGCTCACACGCGCCCGCGACCTCCTACGCAAGAGCGGGCTTTTGGCCTTTGAAGGAGGCACCCCATGAACACTGAGGGCGCATTCGCAGAGCTTCGCAACCAGGAACTGACTGACGGCGAGGTGCGCGCAGTTCTCTCCCGGTATTCACGCACCCATCGAAGACCGCCGCTGATGTTGGCTCTCGCCGTCCTAGCGGCTGCGCTCGTGGCGGTCGCCGTTCCAACCAGCCGCGCCGAACTCGCGGACGCGCTCCGAGCAGCATTCAACGGGGGAGATCTGCCCGGAGACGTGCTCCCAGCGGACGAGATCCCGGACTGGCTGCGGCAGGCGACGGCCGACGGGGGTAGCGACCCCCGCGTGATCGCGGAAGTCGACGGGCAGAAGATGCTCGTCTTCCGGCAGAGAAGCGGTGCTCTCTGCTTCGACTTCGGCGGCATCGGCATGTGCGACATGACGGAACAGAGCCTCTTCGGGGAGCAGCCCATGGCGCTGTTTGGGCCTATCAAGGGCGGCACAACCGGCCGCTTTCAGCTCTGGGGACTCACGCTGGCAACAGTGGCATCGGTGGAGCTCAGGTTCGCGGACGCCCCACCAATCCGGGTTCCTGCCGACGGCGCATTCGGGATCGCGCTTGAACCGGACGCAAGCCCGACGACCCTCATCGCCCACGATCGCACTGGCAAGATCATTGGGCAACTCCCCGTCGCGGATCGATGGGCGCGACGTCCATCGCTCTAGGCATCGCTCCGCCATCGGCCAACCTTGCATGGGTCAGCGTTCCGGAGTGCACCCTGAGCCGGAGGGGATAGGAATCCGGTGCTTGCGCTTGTATTGTCGGCGGTGCGAGCGGGTGTGTCTGCGAACGGGAGGTAATGCTGTGGCTACTGATCTCGGGGTGGATGTCGAAGTTCTGAAGCGGGAGATCAAGAAGACCTACGCATCGGTTTCGCAGGAGCCGCAACGGGATTTCGTCTTCCCGACCGGGCGTGCCTGGGCTGAAGATCTCGATTACCCAGCCGAGCTCGCGCGTGTACCGGAGGGCGCGGTCGAGTCTTTCGCCGGCGTGGCCAATCCGTTCTCGCTCGGCAGGCTAAAGCC
>JACCTS010000539.1 GCA_013812245.1 Rubrobacter sp. | reverse complement strand
GGCCGCTGATCCTCTCGCGGTAAAATTCCTCGTCCACCTCGATACCGTGGGGCGCGAGCACATCCACCCACGTGGGCAAATGGAGGGAGTCGGTCTCGGCGAGCGTCCCATCCAGGTCAAACATGAGGGCCTTGAGCATTACGGCGCGTGGTAGAGGAACATGTTGAGGGCGCGGGTAACGATGAGCAGCGCGCCGACGTAGAGCAGGACCCAGTACCGCCCCCGCTCCCTGCCCTTGCGCAGCGGGCTCGTCTTCCATTCCGCCATGCCGAAGAGCAGCGCGGGAATGCAAAGCCCCCACACCCAGGTGAGCAGGAAATACCTCGAATAGTCTCCGGGCACGGGGTTGAATATCGCCCACACGAAGGCTCCCGTGATGAAGGCCGCCAGCGAGACCGATATGGCGAGAAGAACCTTGTTTCCACGCCCGCGACGCTCCCACACGAGCCACCCCCGGAGGATTCCGATCCGACCGTCTGCAGCTTTCTCCATGCCCGAGATGTTAGCAGGCTGCGCCCGCAGGCCCGGTTAAAGCCTTCGCATAGAGGAAGGAGGATGAAGCTCCCTATAGGCCGCACAGTGTAGCGCTGATTTCCCAGAGCCGCTCCGCGACCGCCTCGTCGCGCGAAAGCCCGGAGGATTCCGCCGGCCGACACCTCACGTAGTAGCGCCCACTAACGTTGGCAACCTCGGGTGAACTGGCAAGGTAGACTGAGGTTTTAGCTCCCGCTTCCGCGGAAACGGCGAAAATTTACTTACCTTGCTGAACAGCGCGAACGCGCCCCTGGCATCCCTGTCCAGATCGGTTCTTATGGGCCATCCTGGGTGCAGAGCGTTCGCCGTGACGCCCTTTCCGGCAAGCCGTCGGGCCATCCCGTAAGTGAATAGGACGTTCATGAGCTTGGTTAGATTATAAGCGGCCAGTGGCCTGTACGATGTCTCGCCCTGGAGATCGTCCCAAGGTATGGTCCTCACCGATTTATGGGTATCCGAGGCGACGTTGACGATCCTGGATTGACCGCTCTTTTCGAGCAGGTTCAGGAGAAGGTTCGTGAGCAGAAAGTGGCCGAGGCGGTTTGTTGCAAGAGTCCTCAGCCGGTCCTTCGGCGCCGAAGGGAACCCACCCTGTCGAGCGCGAACCCCACCAGCAGGGCGCCGACTGCTGCGGCCGGTCCGGTGAACGCAAAGAAGTAGAGTACCTCGAACACCGCGTTAGCCACCCCGAAGTCGTCCGGCAGCAGAGGAGGCCCGAACGCGAGCGACGCTGCGAAGCTCAGGAGGGCACCGGCGAAAGCGCTTGCCATAGCCAGCTTCCACGCCTCTCGGTGTCCGGTAATTAGGGCAACCAACGCCCCTACAGCTGCGGACCCGCCCAGGGCGACCCAGACGGGGAGCATGGTGCTGGTCCAATCATCCGGCAAGATGGGATCGTTTTGGGACGCGACGATGAAGCTTGACATGCCCACCAGAAAGGCTATATAACTTCTGAATCGCATGTCGCCATAGTAACAAACTTGCGGGACGAACGGAAGCGGGCGTCTAACTCCACCAATTGGACTATCTCCGCCAGAATGCAAACTACGGAAGATGGCTCGGCAAAGATACAACCCATAGGCACACCCTGTATCGTAGGGCGGCGCGCACGATGTCGTGGCGCTCGGGCGCAGAGCGGACCAGTTGCAGCACCTCCTCGGGTCTCACAGACACTTCCTCCGATTCTGGACGCCTTCGACGCTAATGTACGGGCGGCTTCCCCTGTATTCACCAAATGTCGGAGAAAGGGGCCTTTCCCGAAGTCTGTATCCTACATCCTGCACGGATCGCCGCCTGAATGCCCTTCGGGGTGCGGTGTCCGTCCGCAGGACCCTACGGGCCGAACGTAAGATGTCTTGTTGTCGGATAGAGATGCGAAACCGTACATGAGTGCCGGGGTTACACCGCGCCGAAGGGAACCCGGCTGCAAGCGGAGTCCTGCCGGGCTAAGTCCCTCTATGGGTCGCGGGGTTTGGATGCACGACCCCGAATAGTCCCTGCCTGACGGAGCGCCGGAGGCAGTTCACGGCGCCGTGAAGCGTTGTACGGGCCAGCACACCCTGGTCGCGGGTTAGAATGCCGCGCGTGCGCCGATTGCTCGCCCTCACATGCGCCATCGTGCTCGTGGATACGATCTTCTACGGCGCGCTGGTGCCGCTCATCCCGGGCCTGAGCGCGGACCTTGGACTCTCCAAACCCGAGGTCGGCATCCTGACCGGGGCTTTCGGGGCGGGGGTGCTCGTGGGTTCCCTGCCGGGCGGCTACCTGACCTTCCGCATTGGGGTAAAGCCCACGGCGCTCGCGGGGCTCGTGATCTTCTCGCTCACAAGCCTCGCTTTCGGGTTCGCGGAGGGACCGGCCGGGCTCATCGCGGCACGGTTCGGGGAAGGATTCGGGAGCGCTCTCTCGTGGGTAGCGGCGTTCACCTGGATCGCGCATCGTGTCCCCGAGGGGCGGCGCGGGGAGATGATCGGAACCGTACTCTCCGCCGCCGTGGTCGGCGCGCTGCTCGGCCCCGTGCTCGGCAGCCTCGCCGCCACCTTCGGCATCCTCCCCACCTTCACCGCGACGGCCGCCCTCGGGCTCGTGATCTGTGTCTGGGCCGCGCTGGAACCCGCGCCAGGGCCGGACAGGCGCCGATCTTTTCTCCGCATGATGCGCGCGGTGGCGCAACCGAGATTCGCGCGGGGACTCTGGCTGATCGCGCTCTCGCCGCTGCTCTTCGCGTCGCTGTCCGTCCTGATCCCACTCAAGCTCGCAGACCTCGGCTGGGGGGCGGCCGCGATCGGGGCTGTATTCCTGGCGGGCGCGGCATTCGAGGCGGTCGCGCAGCCGCTCATCGGGCGCTGGACCGACCGCGCCGGGTGGCTGATCCCCGTGCGGGCCGGCATGCTCGGGGCGATACCGACGCTGCTCGTGTTGCCGCTGGCCGGCAACCCGTGGCTCCTGGTCCCGCTGGTCGTCTTCGGGGGGATGGTCTTCAGCGCCTCCGTGACGCCGGGCATGGCGCTCTTCAGCCGGGGCGCGCAGGATGCGAACGTGGATCAGGCCGTAGTCTTCGGCGCGACCAACCTCACCTGGGCCTCCGGCTCCGCGCTCGGCCCCCTACTCGCCGGGCTTCTCGCCGACATCGGCGGTGACGCCCTTTCGTATCTGGTTCTCGCCGGAGTGTGCGTGGTTACGCTTATCGTGATAGGTCGCTCTCCGAAAACCTCGTAGTCTCTCCGCTTGCCCGAGGACGTGGATGGTGCAAACATACGCCGCAGCCTGAAACGAAGTTATCGCGCGAAACCGGAGGTGAGATTGTATGGAGGTAAAGGCAGCAGTGGCCTTCGAGGCCGAGAAGCCTTTGAGCATAGAGACCGTGGACCTCGAAGGACCGAAGGACAACGAAGTTTTGGTGGAAGTAAAATCCACCGGCATCTGCCACACCGACGAGTTCACCCTCTCGGGAGCCGACCCTGAGGGGCTGTTCCCCGCCATTATGGGCCACGAAGGAGCGGGCGTCGTCGTCGAGGTCGGCAAGGACGTGAAGAGCGTTGCGCCGGGCGATCACGTGATCCCTCTGTACACTCCCGAGTGCCGCGAATGCAAGTCCTGCCTGAGCCGCAAGACCAACCTGTGCACCGCGATCCGCTCGACCCAGGGACAGGGCCTCATGCCGGACGGCACCAGCCGCTTCTCCCTGAACGGCGATCCTTTGTATCACTATATGGGTACATCCACGTTCGCCAGCCACACCGTGCTGCCAGAGATAGCGGTGGCGAAGATCCGGGACGACGCCCCGTTCGAGAAGGTCTGCTACATAGGCTGCGGCGTCACTACGGGCATCGGGGCCGTCATCTACACCGCAGGGGTCGAGCCTGGGGCCAACGTCGTGGTCTTCGGGCTCGGCGGGATCGGGCTGAACGTCATCCAGGGTGCGCGTCTGGCGGGCGCGGACAGGATCGTCGGCGTTGACCTGAACCCCGCGAAGAAGGAGCTCGCCGAGCGGTTCGGCATGACCCACTTCGTGAACCCGGAAGAGGTGGAGGGGGATCTCGTCCCGTATCTCGTTGACCTCACGGACGGCGGCGCGGACTACTCGTTCGAGTGCATCGGGAACGTGAACGTGATGCGCCAGGCGCTGGAGTGCTGCCACAGGGGCTGGGGCGTCTCGGTCATAATCGGGGTGGCCGGGTCGGGACAGGAGATCTCCACCCGCCCGTTCCAACTCGTCACCGGGCGCGTGTGGAAGGGTACGGCGTTCGGTGGCGCGAGGGGCAGGACGGACGTGCCGAAGATCGTGGACTGGTACATGGAAGGCAAGATCGAGATAGACTCGCTCATCACCCACACCATGCCGCTCGAAGACATCAACGACGCCTTCGACTTGATGCATAGCGGAGAGTCGATCCGAAGCGTGGTGAACTTCTAGGATGGCCGACCTCACCACCCTGGGCAGTCACGCCTGCTTCGGTGGGACCGTCTCGCTGCACGAGCACCACTCCGAGTCCTGCGACACCCCGATGCGCTTCGCTGCCTACAAACCGCCCCAGGCGGCGGATGGTCCGGTCCCGGCGCTGTACTACCTGGCCGGCCTGACTTCGACGGAGGAGACGTTCGTGACGAAGGGTGGCGCGCAGCGGTACGCGGCGGAGCGCGGCCTGATGCTCGTCGCCCCTGACACAAGTCCCCGGAACCTCGGCCTCCCCGGCGAGGACGACGCCTACGACTTCGGCTCCGGCGCGGGCTTCTATATAGACGCGACCGTCGAACCCTGGTCCCGGCACTACCGTATGTACAGCTACGTAACGCGGGAGTTGCCCGCGCTGGTGGAGGAGCACTTCCCCGCCCGTCCCGGCGTCCGGGGCATCTTCGGGCACTCGATGGGCGGTCACGGAGCGCTCACCATCGCGCTCAAGAACCCGGATCTGTACCAGAGCGTCTCGGCCTTCGCCCCCATCGTCGCCCCGGCGCGCGTCCCGTGGGGTGAGAAGGCGTTCTCGGGATACCTGGGCGAGGGCCGAGAGGCGTGGCGCGAGCACGACGCCAGCGAGATCGTACGCCACAGTCCCTTCCCGGATGGCCGCACCATACTCGTGGACCAGGGCGACGCCGACGAGTTCCTCGGGGAGCAACTCAGTCCCGATGTCTTCGAGGCTGCCTGCGCCGAGGCCGGCCAGCCGCTCGACCTCCGGTGGCGCGAGGGCTACGACCACGGTTACTACTTCATCTCCACGTTCATGCAGGACCACATCCGGCATCATGCCGCAGCTTTAGTACGCTGACGCGCCTGCTTCGGCGACCTCCTGGTCCTGTTCGACGGTGCCCGTGCTCACGCCGATGGCGCCCATGATCCTACCCTCTCGGACGAGCGGGATGCCGCCGGGGAAGACGACGAGGTTTCCGCCGTGGGCATCGCTCAGGCCGAAGATCGAACCTCCCGGCCGCGTCTCCTCCTGAAGGTGCCTAGTCTCCTGCTTGAAGGCGATGGCGGTGTACGCCTTGTTTATAGAGATGGTTATGCTCCCGACGAACGCCCCGTCCATACGAACGTGGGCCTTGAGGTTGCCGCCCGCATCCACGACGGCTATGTCCATCGGACACTCGATCTCGGCGGCCTTCTTCTCAGCGGCGGAGATCACCGCCCGCGCCTCTTCCAGGGTTATGCTCTCCAAGTTCTCCTCCTTACGGCTCGTTCCGCCGCGACCAGTGTCCTTCGTCAACCGAGGTCTCGGCGAGTTCCAGGGTGGCGGCGTGGCCCGTGAAGTTGACGTGATTATTCACGGCGACGAGCGCCATCGGGCAGCAGAGGAAGACGCTCAATGCTTCCCTGTGGGTGAGGCGGTCTATGTCGCGCCCGAGGTCGCCGAGTTTCCCGGCGTTGGTCTCGACGACGGAGCGGCCCATGAGGTCCTCGAACATCTCCAGTGGAGAGCCGAGGCGGAACGCGCCGCCTGAGTGGTGATACTCGCGGTGGATGACCGCCGGTGGGTAGCCTGCCGCGAGGTCGAACCAGGCGTGGGCGAGGACGTCGAAGTGCTGTGGGATCTTCTTCTCAACCAGCGCCTTCTGCGCCGCCGCGAGCCCCTCGTCAGGGACGGAGACGAGATCCACCTCGATCCCGAGCGAAGACCGGAAGCTCTCCGCCAGGTAGTCCGCGATGGGCGCCACGTCACTCGTCGTCGCGAGCACGAGCGCGCGATCCGAGGGCCATCCGGCTTCCTGGAGGAGCCTCTTTGCCATATCCGGGTCGTACGGGTACGGCTCGATGTCCGTCGGGGCGCCGGAGTACGGCGGCGACATCGCGACCACCGGATGGGCGTATCCCTGGAAGACTTCGGAGATTAGCCTCTCCTTGTCCACGGCCAGGTTGAGCGCCTTCCTCACCCACACGTCGTTCATATACGCGCGATCGCGGTTTATGAGGCCGGAGACGATGCGCATCGCGTCTATGGTGACGAGGTGGGCGTGTTCGGATTCGATGACCCGCTGTGCGTCGGCGGGAGAGATCTCGGAGACTATGTCTACCTCGCCCTCGGCATCGCATACCCGGTTCAATGCTTCGGCGGGGTCGAGGTCGTTAACGTAGGTGATCCTTTCGAGGCGCGGGCCTCGTTCCTTGTTCCAGTGGTCGGTGTTCGCTTCGAGAACTACGCGGTCGCTGCGGGGGAGGTCAGTGAAGATCCAGGCCGCCGTCAGGGGCTCCCGGTTGATTATGGCGATCTCGTTTTCGAGGGTTGAGAATCCTTCGGTGAGGATGAACGGCCCCGAGTCCCACGGGCCCGGCTCGTCTATCGCTCACCAGTGCCCTTCACTAGTCCCGTACACCTTGCCACCGAAACCACTCTCGTCCCAGAAGCGGTCGCTCGCGATATGGAAACCCCGGAACTTCGCGAGCGCCAGCCCGTCTGGCTCCGGGAAGTTGAAGCGAATGGTGCTGTCATCGGGACAATCCACGGTCGTGTCGGGATGGAAGTTGAGGTACGTCCCCGGCGGATGCGGGGCGACCCATTTCTGGACCTCATCGAAGGCGCGCTCGATGCTCGCGGAAGTCAGCGTCGTGCCGTCCTGGAAGCGGACGCCGTCCCGGACCTTGACGACGAGTGTGGAGCCTTCCCAGTGGGAGTCCTCCATGCAGGCCCCGACGATCTCACCCCGCTCGTCCGTGCGCACCGGCTCCTCCATCGTGTTCCAGGTGACGTAAAGCCAGTTCAACGGATGCGGGTCAACGACCCGAACCTCGCCTACCGGCGCATCACCCGCCTTCCACGAGGCAGCCGCCTGCGTAGACTGTGCCATATGATTCTCCTTTCCCCCGAACTTCACGTACGCCTCACTAGATACGAAGGGTAGCAGAACCCCATCCCCACGCAAACGGGTGGCGACGTAGTTCAGCCGAACAGGACGGGCAGGAGCGCCAGCATGGAGAACAGGTTGCCCAGGACGTGGACGGCGATGCCGATGCGGATATCGCGCTTCCACCACACCGCGTAGACCATCGGCAGCAGCCCGAGGACGCGTCCCACGTTCTGCCAGGGCGTGAAGAAGTGGTACAGCGAGAAAAGCACAGCGTTCATGACCGGCGCCAGCGTCGCGAAGCGCGAGATGCGCGGCAGCAGGTACCCCCGGAAATACAGCTCCTCCACCACGGGCCCGGCGAAGGCGTTGAGTACGAGCCCCAGCGACCACGTCAGGAGCAGAGCCCCGGTGGAGTACCGGCCGAAGTCCTCGGCGAAGAAGAACCAGTCCGGCAGCCACGAGAAGAAGTTGCCGATGAAGAACGCATCCAGCGGCGGGTACAGGGCCACCGCGAAGGTCCCGGACCACAGAAACAGCGCAACGACGAGGTCGGCGAACTACGCCCTCGGCGTGCGCTCGTGGTAGAGAACGACGTTCCGCGGGGAGAGGTCGCTGTTCTGTCGCCGGCTCCGGTACTGGAGATAGCCGAGCTCGAACGGGATGAGTACGAGCAATATAGCCAGGAAGATCCCCATCAGCGACGGGAACCCGAAGCTTCTCACCACCGGCGCGAGCAGGGCGTAGAGAGCCGTGATCAGGGCTCCCGGCAACAGGTGCAGCGCCACCGACCGCGCAACGGAGTGTTGCTCGTCTGTTCCCGTCTGTCTATCCGCCCGGTCCCCGAGGCAGAATATTACACTCCGTGGGCGACGTGGTTCGTGGCCTGCGGGGCCTCACTGCGCAAGCCCCAGTTCCACGTCCGTAGCGTCGTGCCCGTACTTGTCCTTCGGCGGCCAGGGACGGCTCTTCCAGCCGGGCTCGAACACGAACGAGGAGTAGGCCCGTCCGGGTAGCAGCGCGCCGTTGCCCGCTCCCCTGGCGTAATCGTAGTAGAGCTTGACGACCTGCTCCTGTGTTACCTGCCGGACGGTGGGATGGGCGAGACACGCATCCCGCCACCGGCGCACGCGGGCATACCCGTCCGTCTCCGGCAGATCGAAGTCCTCGTAGTATTCAAGGAACCAGAAGCGCATGAAGAACGGCGTGAACACCGTCTCGGCCAGTCCGAAGTCCTCGAAAAGATACGTGCCGGAGGGGTTGTGCTCCAGCAGGAAATCGTTCAGCCGGGCGTACTGCTCCAGCATCCCGCGCCGAAAATCGTCGCGCCTGTTCACATCCTGGTTCATCACGTATCGGTAGCCCTGCGCGACGAAGTTGCCCTCCATCGCGCACATCATGCCCTCAACGGCGCGCCGGTATGGATCTCGCTGCGCGACGGCGGGCTCGGGGAAGAGATCCTCCAGGTAATGCAGGATCACCATGCTCTCCTTGAGAATTTGGCCGTCCTCCGTCTCCAGCGCCGGCAGCGCCGTCGTGCCCCGTGTCTTCTCCAGCAGCCAATTGGGGCGCGGCTTCGTGATGTCCACGACGTGGAAGCCCACGCGGTCTTCGAGACCCTTGAGGGAGAGCAGAATCTCCAGCCGCTGGCTGAAAGGACACACGGGGATGTGGTACATCGTGGGTATGCGCTGATCTTGCTCGACGCCCGTCTGTTGCAAAGCTCCACTCGACATAATCCTCTTATCCTTTCCACTCTGGCGAGAAGGGTAGCAAAATCAGCGGGCCGGGCACGTTC
>JACCTS010000538.1 GCA_013812245.1 Rubrobacter sp. | reverse complement strand
GGCCGCTGATCCTCTCGCGGTAAAATTCCTCGTCCACCTCGATACCGTGGGGCGCGAGCACATCCACCCACGTGGGCAAATGGAGGGAGTCGGTCTCGGCGAGCGTCCCATCCAGGTCAAACATGAGAGCCTTGAGCATTACGGCGCGTGGTAGAGGAACATGTTGAGGGCGCGGGTAACGATGAGCAGCGCGCCGACGTAGAGCAGGACCCAGTACCGCCCCCGCTCCCTGCCCTTGCGCAGCGGGCTCGTTTTCCATTCCGCCATGCCGAAGAGCAGCGCGGGAATGCAAAGCCCCCACACCCAGGTGAGCAGGAAATACCTCGAATAGTCTCCAGGCACGGGGTTGAACATAGCCCACACGAAGGCTCCCGTGACGAAGGCCGCCAGCGAGACCGATATGGCGAACAGAACCTTGTTTCCACGCCTGCGGCGCTCCCAGGCGAGCCACCCCCGGAAGATTCCGGTCCGATCATCTGCAGCTTTCTCCATGCCCGAGATATTAGCAGGCTGCGCCCGCAGGCCCGGTTAAAGCCTTCGCATGGAGGAAGGAGGATGAAGCTCTCTACAGGCCTCACAATGTAGCGCTGATTTCCCAGAGCCGCTCCGCAGCCGCTTCGTCGCGCGAAAGCCCGAAGGATTCCGCCGGCCGACACCTCACGTAGTAGCGACCACTAATGTTGGCAACCTCGGGTGAACTGGCAAGGTAGACCGAGATTTTAGCTCCCGCTTTCGCTGAAACGGCGAAAATTTGCTTACCTTGCTGGACAGCGCGAACGCGCCCCTGGCATCCACGTCCAGATCGGTTCTTATGGGCCAGCCTGGGTGCAGAGCGTTCGCCGTGACGCCCTTTCCGGCGAGCCGTCGGGCCATCCTTAGAGGGTCACCCGGCGCGGTAGGTCCGCACAAAGGGACGCGGCCGCTAACCCCTCTGGAGTATATTCATCGGACGCGGGTTAGAATGCCGGGCGTGCGCCGATTGCTCGTCCTCACATGCGCCATCGTGCTCGTGGATACGATCTTCTATGGCGCGCTGGTGCCGCTCATCCCAGGCCTGAGCGCGGACCTTGGACTCTCCAAACCCGAGGTCGGCATCCTCACGGGGGCTTTCGGGGCGGGGGTACTCGTAGGCTCCCTGCCGGGCGGCTACCTGACCTTCCGCGCGGGGGTAAAGCCCACGGCGCTCGCGGGGCTCGTGATCTTCTCGCTCACAAGTCTCGCTTTCGGGTTCGCGGAGGGACCGGCTGAGCTCATCGTGGCGCGGTTCGGGGAAGGATTCGGGAGCGCGCTCTCGTGGGTGGCGGCGTTCACCTGGATCGCGCATCGTGTCCCCGAAGGGCGGCGCGGGGAGATGATCGGGACGCTCCTCTCCGCCGCCGTGGTCGGCGCGCTGCTCGGACCCGTGCTCGGCAGCCTCGCCGCCGCCTTCGGCATCCTCCCCACCTTCACCGCGATGGCCGCCCTCGGGCTCGTGATCTGTGTCTGGGCCGCGCTGGAACCTGCGCCAGGGCCGGACAGGCGCCGATCTTTTCTCCGCATGACGCGCGCGGTGGCACAACCGAGGTTCGCGCGGGGACTATGGCTCATCGCGCTCTCGCCGCTGCTCTTCGCGTCGCTGTCCGTCCTGATCCCACTCAAGCTCGCGAACCTCGGCTGGGGGGCGACGGCGGTCGGGGCTGTATTCCTGGCGGGCGCGGCGTTCGAGGCTGTCGCGCAGCCGCTCATCGGGCGCTGGACCGACCGCACCGGATGGCTGATCCCCGTGCGGGCCGGCATGCTCGGGGCGATAACGACGCTGCTCGTGTTACCGCTCGCCGGCAACCCTTGGCTCCTGGTCCCGCTGGTCGTCTTCGGGGGGATGGTCTTCAGCGCCTCCGTGACGCCGGGCATGGCGCTCTTCAGCCGGGGCGCGCAAGATGCGAACGTGGACCAGGCCGTGGTCTTCGGCGCGACCAACCTCACCTGGGCCTCCGGCTCCGCGCTCGGCCCACTACTCGCCGGGCTTCTCGCCGACATCGGCGGTGATGCCCTCTCGTATCTGGTCCTCGCCGGAGTGTGCGTGGTTACGCTTATCCTGATAGGTCGCTCTCCGAAAACCTCGTAGTCTCTCCGCTTGCCCGAGGACGTGGATGGTGCAAACATACGCCCCAGTCTGAAACGAAGTTATCGCGCGAAACCGGAGGTGGGATTGTATGGAGGTAAAGGCAGCAGTGGCCTTCGAGGCCGAGAAGCCTTTGAGCATAGAGACCGCGCAGCTCGAAGGACCGAAGGATAACGAAGTTCTGGTGGAAGTAAAATCGACCGGGATCTGCCACACGGACGAGTTCACGCTCTCTGGCGCCGACCCTGAGGGGTTGTTCCCCGCGATCATGGGCCACGAGGGCGCCGGGGTCGTGGTCGAGGTGGGCCGGGACGTGAAGAGCGTCGCGCCGGGGGACCACGTGATACCGCTGTACACGCCAGAGTGCCGCCAATGCAAGTCCTGTCTGAGCCGCAAGACCAACCTGTGTACCGCGATCCGCTCGACCCAGGGACAGGGCCTCATGCCCGACGGCACCAGCCGCTTCTCCCTGAACGGCGACCCTTTGTATCATTACATGGGTACATCCACGTTCGCCAGCCACACGGTGTTGCCCGAGATAGCGGTCGCCAAGATCCGGGAAGACGCCCCGTTTGAGAAGGTCTGCTATATCGGGTGCGGTGTGACCACGGGCATCGGGGCGGTCATCTATACAGCAGGGGTCGAGCCCGGCGCGAACGTCGTGGTCTTCGGGCTCGGCGGGATCGGCCTGAACGTCATCCAGGGTGCGCGTCTGGCCGGGGCGGACAGGATCGTCGGCGTTGACCTGAACCCTGCGAAGAAGGAACTCGCTGAGCAGTTCGGCATGACCCACTTCGTGAACCCGGAAGAGGTCGAAGGGGATCTCGTCCCATATCTCGTTGACCTCACGGACGGCGGCGCGGACTACTCGTTCGAGTGCATCGGGAATGTGAACGTGATGCGCCAGGCGCTCGAATGCTGTCACAGGGGCTGGGGTGTCTCGGTCATCATCGGGGTGGCCGGGTCGGGGCAGGAGATCTCCACCCGCCCGTTCCAGCTCGTCACGGGGCGCGTGTGGAAAGGCACGGCTTTCGGCGGCGCGAGGGGCAGGACGGACGTGCCCAAGATCGTGGACTGGTACATGGAAGGCAAGATCGAGATAGACCCCCTCATCACCCACACCATGCCGCTCGAAGACATCAACGACGCCTTCGACTTGATGCATAGCGGAGAGTCCATCCGCAGCGTGGTGAACTTCTAGGATGGCCGGCCTCACCACCCTGGACGGACACGCCTGCTTCGGCGGGACCGTCTCGTTTCACGAACACCACTCCGAGTCCTGCGACGCCCCGATGCGCTTCGCCGTCTACGCGCCGCCCCAGGCTTCGAACGGCCCTGTGCCTGTGCTCTACTACCTGGCCGGCCTGACCTCGACGGAAGAGACGTTCATGACGAAAGGCGGGGCGCAGCGGTACGCGGCGGAGCACGGCCTCATGCTCGTCGCCCCTGACACAAGTCCCCGGAACCTCGGCCTCCCCGGCGAAGACGACGCCTACGACTTCGGCTCCGGCGCGGGTTTCTACATGGACGCGACCGCCGAACCGTGGTCCGCGCACTACCGGATGTACAGCTACGTCACCCGCGAACTGCCCGCGCTCGTCCAGGAAAACTTCCCCGCAAGGCCGGATGCGCGGGGCATCTTCGGGCACTCGATGGGTGGGCACGGAGCCCTCACCATCGCGCTCAAGAACCCCGACCTGTATCGGAGCGTCTCTGCCTTCGCGCCCATCTCCGTCCCGACCCGTGTCCCGTGGGGAGAGAAGGCGCTCTCCGGCTACCTCGGCAAGGACAGAAAAGCGTGGCGCGGGCACGACGCAAGCGAACTCATCAGGGAGCGGCCCTTCCCGGACGGACGCACCATCCTCATCCATCAGGGCGACGCCGACGAGTTCCTCGACGAACAACTCAGCCCCGGCGTCTTCGAGGAGGCCTGCGCCGAATCCGGCCAATCCCTCGACCTCCGTTGGTGCGAAAGCTACGACCACGGCTACTACTTCATCTCTACGTTCATGGAAGACCATGTGAAACACCACGCGGAAGCCCTGAACGGCTGACGCCGCGAGTCACATGGAAAACAGGTTGCCCAAGACGGGGACGGCGATGCCGATGCGGATGTCGCCCTTCCACCACACCGCGTAGACCATCGGCAGGAGTCCGAGGATGCGCCCCACGTTCTGCCAGGGCGTGAAGAAATGGTACAGCGAGAACAGCACCACGTTGATGATCGGCGCAAGCACCCCGAAACGTGAGATGCGCGGCAGCAGGTACCCCCGGAAATACAGTTCTTCCGTCACCGGGCCGACGAAAGCGTTCAGCACCAGCCCAAGCACCCACGTTAGGAGCAGAGCGCCCGTCGTGTACCGGCCGATGTTTTCGGCGAAGAAAAACCAGTCGGGCAGCCAGGAGAAGAAGTTTCCGATAAAGAACACGTCCAGCGGTGGGTACAGTATCATGGCGAACAGCCCGGATCACAGGAAGAGTGGGATCACCAGCGCCACAAGCTAAATCGTCGGGGTGTGCTCGCGGTAGAGAACCACGTTCCTCAGTGAGAGGTCGCCGTTCTTTCTCCTGCTCCGGTACAGGAGGTAGCCGAGTTCGAAGGGCACGAGGACGAACAGGATGGAGAGGAAGATCGCCATCAGAGAAGGGAACCCCAGGCTCCGCACAACCGGCGCGAGCAGGGCGTAGAACGCGGTGATCAGGGCTCCCGGCAACAGATGCAACACCACCGACCGCGCGGCGGAATTCTGCCCGTCAGCCCGCGCGTTCTATTCGCCGAAAGTCTGAAGCAGATCCTCTCTGACAAGCTCCAGGCCCGGCAGGGACGGCGTGAGTTCGATCTCGATGCCGGCCTCTTCCGCCAGCGGCTCCAGAAGATCGAACAAAAGCTCCAAATCGACCGATATCTTCTCGGGCGCCAGCTCCACTTCGGAGAGTTGATCCGCGAATTTTTCCGGGACCCGGCCCCACATTGTCTCTGGGGAGGGGTGCGGCGAGAGCAGGTCATGTCCGAGGATCATGCCGCTTGCGGCCTCGACCACAAGCAACATGTGCGGGAAGTACGGACGATCCCCCTCATCCCGGACGGGCGTGGGGAGCATGAAAAAGTCCACCTCCAGACGCGCCTCTCTTCGCGGCAACCGCCCCAGGGCCTCGATTTTCGACACCTCCATCTCGACTTCGATGGGTGGAGCGTCCAGCGAAGGCACGTCCATCGAAGCGTCTTCCCAGAGGAGCGTCTCCCCTTCCCGGCGCGGCGCGCGAAGCAAGTACCTATCGCCGCCGGAGGGCTCCAGCAAGGATGAGTCCTCTCTGAAGCGCGGGGCCACGTCCGCCAACTGCTCCAGCGCGCACGACAGGAAACGAACCTCTTCGGCCTCAAGGAACCACGGGAAGAACGACGGACGGTAGCTCCGGAACATCGGCCAGGCGTTTCGCCCCCTGAACTTCAGACCTAGTTCCTTGATGATCGCACGGTCCCTTTTGTCCAGTTGTTCGCGATCCTCGAACGACGCCTGGAGTTGTGGGATGTGAAGAAGGCCCTCCGGATCGGCGAACGGTCCCATCATCTGAAGGTCCAGAAAACCGTGGATACCTTCGGAGCCGCGGTAGAGGCTCACGGCGTAATGCTCGCCCAACATCCCCATCACGCTGACGAACCCGAGGTCACCGGTCTCGGGACTTTGCACGCCGAAGATGTCCGCCTCGGTCATCCACTCCCAGGGCGAGATCTCCTTGATCCGAACGGCCGACTCATAGAGCCCGCGCCATTCCCGAATCCCCGGCGTCGTCTCCTCAGCCATGCGTCCTCCCACGTAGACGGCAGACGCCCGTCATTCTAGCCCGCCGGCCCGAATTACGAAACCAACTCGCGGTCCTGCCACGATCACCGGACAAGCCCCAGTTCCACGTCCGTAGCGTCGTGCCCGTACTTGTCCTTCGGCGGCCAGGGACGGCTCTTCCAGTCGGGCTCGAACACGAAAGAGGAATAGGCCCGCCCAGGGAGCAGCGCGCCGTTGCCTGCGCCCCTGGCGTAGTCGTAGTAGAGCTTGACGATCCGCTCCTTCGTCACCTGCTGCGCGGCGGGATGCGCGAGGCAGGCTTCACGCCATCTTCGGACACGGGCGTATTCGTGCGTCTCAGGCAAATCGAAGTCCTCGTAGTATTCGAGGAACCAGAAGCGCATGAACATCGGCGTGAATACCGTCTCGGCCCAGCCGAAGTCCTCGAAGAGGTACGTGCCGTCCGGGTTGTGATTCAGGAGGAAGTCGTTCAGGCGGGAGTAGAGATCCAGCATCCCCCGCCGGAATTCGTCGCGCCGGTTCACGTCCTGGTTCATCACGTAGCGGTAGCCCTGCGCGACGAAGGCGCCCTCCATCGCCGTCATCATGTTCTCTACGGCGCGCCGGTAGGGATCGTATTGGGCCACGGCGGGCTCGGGGAAGAGATCTTCGAGGTAACGCAGGATCACCAGGCTCTCTTTGAGGATGCAGCCGTCACCGAGATCCAGCGCCGGCAGCGCCGTCGTGCCCCGTGTCTTCTCCAGCAGCCAATTGGGGCGCGGCTTCGTGATGTCCACGACGTGGAAGTCCACGCGGTCTTCGAGGCCCTTCAGGGAGAGCAGGATCTCCAGCCGCTGGCTGAAGGGACACACGGGGATATGGTACATCGTGGGTATGCGCTGATCTTGCTCGACGCCCGTCTGTTGCAAAGCTCCACTCGACATAATCCTCTTATCCTTTCCACTCTGGCGAGAAGGGTAGCAAAATCAGCGGGCCGGGCACGTTC
>JACCTS010000516.1 GCA_013812245.1 Rubrobacter sp. | reverse complement strand
GCTTCGAGCGCCTGCGAGATCGCACGGTCCGCCGCTTCCTCGGTGACCTCCCCCAGCGCCGCACCCCCGAAGATGAGCACCGAGTTCTCCCGGCCCGTACGTCCCAGTCGTCTATGCTCCATGCCTTCCCCTTTCGGCGAGTTTCCGGCTATCCTACCCGTTCCCAGATTCAGACGCAGCGTAACCACCTCGAACGGCCGCACACCGAGCCGGACCACGTTTCCATCCACTTCGACAGGTTCGCCCTCCGGCTCCTCAAGGAGGTTGACCCTCTCGGCATTCTCCAGCCTGCTGACAAAGCGCAGCGCGCAGCGGCCACGAGCGCCGTGCGGCTCGTAGAGGCGCAGGATCACCCCGCGCCTGTCCTCAGCCAGCTTCAGGCTACCTAGTCCGAGCTTCACTCCCTCCAGCGTCACGAACCCGCCCGTCACGTCCGTATCCGTAGGGTAACCCGCCACAACGAAAAGAGGAGAGTTGAGATACAGGCTCTCGTCAACGACCCCTCCTTCGGCCCATCCGCCCGGATGCGGGAAGAGGCTGTACGTGAAGTGATGCTCCCCCTCGTCGGCGAACGGGTCGGGGTAGAGGGGGCTCCTCAGCAGGCTAATACCGAGCACGTTGTCTTTCGTGCTGTGGCCGTACTTGCCATCGTTCAGAAGGGCGGCCCCATATCCCGGCTCGGAGAGGTCGGCGAACCGGTGGCCACATACCTCGAAGCGGGTCGCGTCCCAGGACGTATTTTGGTGTGTCGGGCGCTTCACGACACCGTACATCGTCTCGAACGTCGCCTCGTGGGAGCGGACGTTCAGCGGGAAGACGGCCCGCAGGAGAACCTGACGTTCGTGCCAGTCGACGTGCGTCTCGATATCCAGACGTCGCGAGTCTGAGAGTAGCCGGTACGTCTGGACGACGCTGGAATCCCGCCACCGCCGCTCCACACGCACGGATACCCGAAGTGGACCATCCTCGACGACCTCGACTTTCGTTGCGCCGGGGATCTCCTCGCCTTCGAGTTCGTAGCCTTCCTGAACATCCCAGGCGTCCCACTGGGCCGGTTTGTCCGCGTAGGCGACAATCCTGTTTCCCCGACCGTGGAGGACTTCCCTATCCATCTCCCTGTCGTAGACGCGGTCAAGACTTCCGTCCTGGCCGATCTCGACCCGCAGGAGATCGTTCTCGATCACGGTCCGAGTCTCAGCCTCCTCGACCCGCACGCCGGCTTGCTTCGCCGGTGAAGCGGCGCCGGGGTTCTCCAGACGCAGATTAGTCCATCCCAGTCCCGGCACTCGCTGGTCCGGAGCGTGGACGAGGAGCCCGTCCTCTGTCTGCTGTACTGGCAGCGCATTGCCTTCCGCATCGAGGGCGCTCATGGAGGAGTCTGGATCACCGGGTATCATCACCGTGACTGGCCTGAAATGAAGCGCGGTGTTCACCACGAAGACCTCGCCGCCAGCCCAGTCCCTTTCGGAGAGGTGATGCAAGGCGCGGTCGCGCAGTTTTTTCGCGCTGTTAACCACTTCTTCTAGTTCGCGGTGGGTGTCTTCGTAGACCTCGGAGATCGAAGTTCCCGGCAGGATGTCGTGGAACTGGTTGAGCAACAGTACCTTCCACAGCCGCTCCAGTTCTTCGCCGGGGTACTCGTACCCGCGAAGGGCGGCGAGGGTCGAGAAGGCTTCGGCCTCCATCAGCCGGTGCTCGCCTTCGCGGTTCAGCTTCTTGACCTTCGCCTGGGTGGTCAGGGTGCCGCGGTGAAGCTCCAGGTAGAGTTCCCCCACCCACCTGGGCAGGCCGTCCCGCGGGAGGGTGGCGAAGAACTCGTCCACGCGGCCCATCCTGAGGTGCGGCATCGCCGGGAAATCCTTGAGGCGGGCGTAGTTTTCGAGCATCTTCTCGCTCGGGCCGCCGCCGCCGTCGCCCCACCCGAAAGAGAAGAGGCTCTCGGGATGGTGGCGCTTGCCCCTGAAGTTGCGCCAGGTGCCGTGCATGTCGAGCGGGGCGATGTCGCCGTTGTAGTCCGTGCCCGGGTTCTCGAAGGAGTGGGCCAAGACGCGGCTGCCGTCTATGCCCTCCCATAGGAAGAGGTCATGCGGGAACTTGTTGGTCTCGCTCCAGTTGAGCTTGTACGTGAAGAAACCGGGCATGCCGGCGCCGCGCAGCAGTTGGGGAATGCCTGGCGAGTAGCCGAAGGTGTCGGGTAGCCAGGCCACCGTCGAGCGGCGGCCGAACTTCTCGCCGAAGTACTTCTGGCCGTAGAGGAGCTGCCGCGCGAAGGACTCGCCGGAGGGGATCTGACAGTCCGGCTCGACCCACGACCCGCCGACCGTCTCCCACCGTCCTTCTGCGATGCGCGACCTGACCTTCTCGAAGATCTCAGGAGCGTCATTCTCGACCCACGCGTAGAGCTGGGCAGATGACTGGTTGAAGTTGAAATCCTCGTAACGGTCCATGAGGCTGAGGACACTAGCGAAGGTGCGGCGGCCCTTGCGCCGGGTCTCGGCGACGGGCCAGAGCCATGCGAGATCAAGGTGCGCGTGACCCGTCAGCAAGATCCCTCCGACCGGCGGATATCGTTCCTTGACCTGCGCGAGACGTTCGGCCACGATCTCCCGTGCCTTCCGAACTGCCTCCATAGCCTCGTCCGGGAGAGGACCCAAAGGCTCTGGGGCAGGCGGTAGGCTCCAGGTCTCCTGGCCGATACGGTCGATATCTAGTGCTTTCGCGGCGTAGTGATCCGGCAGGTTCTTGATCCCATCGCCTATCGGGTTCACGTAGCCTTCGAGGTGGCGAGACAGGACCGTTCCGGTGGCGGTCGGCCAGCCCTCGGAGAGCGCGGCCGCAGCCGCATCCAGGACATCGAGGAGCAGGGGAACCGCCTCGTGGTCATCGAGGACGGCGCAGGTTTCGGAGATGGCGCTAAGATCCCGCTCCAGCGCCCGGACCTCCGTCTGTGGGACGACCAGGCTCGACCGTACCAGCCGGGGCTCCGCGACGTTCGATCCGAAGACACCCTTCGAGACCACCTCGGCATCTACCCTGATGTCCTCCCCGCCCTGCGCTTTGTCCGCCACCCGGTAGCTGCGATGAAAAGGGTTGAGCCCCCCGGAGACCTGGTGGTCCCCGTTCGAGACCTCCACGAACCCTTCTCCGCCGAGCCAGAGCTCCAGTTCCACGGGCAGGCCGGACCAACCCTCGGGGATGCTTGCTCCCGCTGAAAAACTAACCGGGGTGCTGATCTCGGGCCAGAAGTCGCCGGGTGAGATCTCACGTTCATCCCCACCCCCCGCCATGAACCGCCAGCTACCTATGGAGATCTCGTAGGCGTTGCGCCACAATCCCAACTCCTCGATGCGGCGGGCGTGGCGTTCCAGGCGGTGGCGGTCGTTGACGTTCATCTATCTCCTTCTCGAAGTCGCGGCACGCCGGAGATACTACAGGGTGTGGGGGTCGCCTTCTGGCGCGGTCTGCCTACTCTCTTTCGAAGAGTGGACGTATATCGTCCCCCTCCACGTCTTCTAAAAGATGGCCCATCTCTCCGTCGGCCAGGGCGCGTTCGACGGCGCCGAGCCACAGGGAGCGCGGTGGGTTATTCCTCCACGGTGGACGGTCCATGCCCTCGTAGCGGTCGAAGACGACAGGGGGTTGCATCTGTTGCCGCGCCGCGGTATGCAAGGCAGCCTCTTCCAGATGGTCCCCGGCGTGGAGCGTGAATTCGAAGGTGTGCTGACCCTGATCCGTGTGCCAGTCGCGCCCCGCGTAAACCTCAGGCTTGCCGCCTCCCCAGGCCATCTTCGGGCTCCTTAGCAGGGTCCACTGCCAGCGGTTGCCATCCAGGCTCAGGCTGTAGGCGTCGCCCGTCACCACGGCCAGATGCTGTCCCTCGACTTCCACGCGGGACCAGCCCTGCATGGGCCACTCCACAGGATCCGAGACGCGTTCGATGCTACCGGCGGGGAGCCCATCGGTGTGGCTGGCGGGAGGGCTTGCCAGTGAGATCGGCATCTGGAGCAGGCAGAACCGCTCGCTGAAGTTGATCTCCACCCTGACGTGCAACTTCGGTTCTCCGCGATGCAATGTGAGAGTCCAGCGCACCCGCGAACCGCCGAGATATCCTTCCAGGCGAACCCGAGCCCGCAATGGACCAGTCTCCTCGACGACCCAGCTGTCAGCCTCGAAAGCCGTCTCCACGGGCTCGTCGAAGCGATCCGTATGGAACGTCCAGGTATCGGTGGTGTCGCGGCGCAGGTGCAGGCCGATGCCTCCATCTCCGAGCAGGTTTCGCCCGCCGACTATCAACTCCCGGATTCCGTTTCGATCCAGAACTGCCCGCAGATGTTCGTTTGAGATCGAGTCAGGCGAAGCATCGAGGTCTGTATTCGGGGTGGATGCGGGACGTTCATCGCTTCGGACAAGTATCTGTGAGTAGCCCTTTGCATCTAGCTGGAGCGGGAAGACCACGCGTTCCACGTGGGCTGCGGCGTCTGGCTGCACTAATTGAAAATCCACGGGGTTGCCGTCGAGGTCGCTCAGCCAGCGATCCCGCCAGGCGTCGAAACTAAGGAACGGTTCGGCTTCGATGAAGCCTTCCCACGCATCGTCGTCGGCGTTGATCGCCACGATTTGCTGCTCGTCTATCGGCGGCAGCGTTCTGCGCGCCCAGCGGCGGGTGGCATCGACCGCGATCTCCTCACCGATTATCCTGGCGCGTCCCTGCATCGCCCTCACCGAATCCCACGCGGCAGGAACCGACGTGCCAGCCAGGATGTCGTGGAACTGCGTGAACAATAGGTCGTCCCAGGCCGTATCAATTCGGCCGTGGAGCTTATCTTTCTCAACCTTGTCCCCGACAAAAGCCTCTACGATGCGCCCGGACTGGTCTAGGAGATGCTCGCCGCGCTGTTGCTGCTGTTTGATGTCGTGCATCACGCTGTAGCAGCCGGGGAAGGTGTGTTGCAACTCCTTCGTGACCACGGGCAGGCTCTCGCGGTGTTTGGCGACGGCGTCGAAGAACGCCTGCGGGGTACTGAAACGTAGTTCGGCGTCAGGGAAGGCGTCGGCGTTTTCGATGATGTACTCGATGTTGGCCTTGGTGGGTCCGCCGCCGTGGTTGCCAACTCCGTAGAAGCACATCGTGTGTCCCAGGACGGGGTTCGCGGCTTCGATAGAGAGCATGATCTGGCCGTACAGGTCGTCAGAGAACGTGACGTAAGCCGGGATGATGCGAAACCCGATCACCTCTCCCCCATCCACGCCCCGCCACCGGAAAGTCTGGGCTGGCAACTCTACCTGATGCGATCCGGGACGATGGAAGACATACCCAACGTAGCCGTGGTCCACCAGAATATCCGGCATGGTCGCCGGGTGGCCGAAGGAATCCACGTTGTAGCCAACCTTCGGGCTGACCCCGAACCTGTCCCGGAAATATCGCTGGCCGTGGATGATCTGCCGCCGTAACCCCATCTCCGTCGGCAAGTTGACGTCCGGCTGGAGATACTGGCCACCCGTGATGTGCCATTGGTCCCGCTCCACCAACCGCCGCACGCGCCCGAAGAGATCCGGATCAATGCGTTCGACCTGCTCGTACAGCCAGGACTCCCCGCGGGTGAAGACGAACTCAGGGTATTCGTCGCAGCGATCCGCTGCCGAACTGAACGTGGCCAGGGCTTCGTCCACCCCAGCCTGCCAGGGCCACAGCCACACCGGGTCCACGTGGGCGTTGCCTATCATGTGGACGATCAAAGTTCTCCCCCTCCTCTGTCCGATCCGATCTATTTCAGAAGCGGTATTCCCGGTGGCGATCCACCGGATGCATCGTCCGGATCAACCCTTGATCGCGCCTGACGTAAGTGCCCTGACGATGAAGCGTTGCAGGATGACGAACGTGGCTATCGCCGGAAGCATCGCCAGAATCCCGCCCGCGGCGAGCACGTTGGTCGAGGTCTCGGCGTAGTTTCCCTGGAAGTTGAGGATGCCGATGGAGATCGGAAGCAGGGACGGCTCGCTGAGGAGAAT
>JACCTS010000484.1 GCA_013812245.1 Rubrobacter sp. | reverse complement strand
TCGCTCCCGTGGTCATTGGTGATCCGGAGATATTCTGCACTAGATAATCAATGGCTACGTACTCGCTGGAGATATTCCCCCGCGTTACGGGTTTCTTTCCGGGCTCTGCCATGGCATAGATGCGGTCTTTCGCCCGCACGTCGAAGATCCTGAAAGACAGAACCCCAGCCTCTACGCTGTCGCCGATCTCTCCGTCGATTTCCGTACGTTTCGGTTCAGGGTCAGGGCTGCGTTGTTTGGAGGCGCCCGCGATCACATCCTCCTCTCCACCTTTCCCTTCATCCGCAGAAGAGCAGGCCGAGCTCACCAGCAAAGCCGCAAGCAAAGCCACGAGGGTCAGGATCTTGCCGATGCAAGGCCCCCGTCCAACCCTGCCAAAGAGGGCATCACCGAAAGCAGGTGGGCCTACGAGACGACCTCCGCAATAAGCTCACCGGCTGACTTTGACCGACAGAGTTTGTCCTCGCGCTCCAACTCTCTTACCGTCCATTCTTCGACAGCAGCTCGTCCGTCACGCTCCGGTCCATGGCGCATTGTACCCGCACTGCACCCTTTATTTGCACGGCCGAACTGAGCAGTGGCTACCCGCTTCCCCAACTCGGCCAGTCTCACGCAAAAAGCGATTCGCAGAGAGCGGATGCCTCTGCGAATCGCCCATTCGACTACAGGCGCCCGGCGTTCAGCCAGAACAACAAGCTGACCTGCTGAAGTGCTGACCGGCCGACATGCTTACATTCACCGCCTGGCCGCGACCACCTCCAGGTAGTCCGCGCCCCACACCGCCGTCCCGTCGTCAGAACGGTTGTAGTGCTCGACCAAAGAGATCAGCTCCCCTTCGAGTGCCTCCTGCCCACCCTCATCGAGCGTCTCGAAGGCCTTGCTCAGCGGGCCGTAGTAGCCCCGCATGAACTCAACGTGGTGCCGCGCCGACGGGAAGCGCCACACAAAGCTGCGTCGCCGGGTCTGCAATGAGCCGATGCCTTCGCCCAAGAGTTCGCCCAGTCCTTCTTCCGTTCCCCACCTGAAGGGAGGCTTGAGGCCCGCTGGCGGCGGCACGTGTTTGCCCATGGTCCTGAACAGATCCCCGATGTAGCCGTCGGGAACCCAGCTGGCCATCCCGATCCTGCCCCCTGGCTTGCAAACCCGCAGGAGCTCGGCTGCCGCCTTATCCTGGTTGGGGGCGAACATGACACCCAGGGTGGAGAGCACCACGTCGAAGGAGGCATCCTCGAAGGGCAGATCTTCTGCGTCGCCCTCCCTGAAATCTACCGGTAAGCCCTCGGCCTTTGCCCGTTCCCGAGCCTCATCGAGCAGCATGGGGACGTAGTCGATGCCGACCACCTCGCAGAAGCGGCGTGCGGCGGCGAGGGAGGCGTTGCCGTTGCCGCAGGCCACGTCCAGGACCCTCTGAGTGGGCTTGAGATCCACCGCCTCGGCCAAGAGCTCGGCCATCACGACTAGCGTCGTGCCGACCTTGCCGTAGTCGCCGGAGGACCAGGCCTTCTGCTGGCGTCCCTTGATGGCCGCCAGGTCCGGGTTTGGTGTTGCGTTCATTTTGTCGGTACTCCTCTCTGATAACTTTGCCTTTGCTTTTCCCTGGGACGTTATGCCAGCATATCAAGGCTCCCTTCTACTTTAAGAGATCTAGTTTTGACTCTGGACGTTCGCTCACGCCGCGACGGGCTGCGGAGCCAGTGCCTGTTCTTTTTCCATCGGTTCCGTGCCAGACCCCTGGACCGGAGCCGCGGACACAGCGCCGTGTAGAATCGTTACTTCGGCGTCTATCCACTCGACGCCCTGGTAGCGCGCCACGCTTACGCGGTGGTTGCCGTCCTCCACGAAGTAGGCTTCGCCCAGCTTGCAGAGGACCACGGGTGGCAACTCCTGACCCCTGTGGTATGCGCGGTCTACGCGCTTCCACCTCGTCTGCAGACTGCTACGAGTCGGCAGGAAGGTCCGGTCGAAATCCTTGAAACGCCCCACGCTGCCAACTATCTTCTCTACGGCCACAACCCTCCTTCCGAGGCGAACCCTGTTGAATGCGCCGAACTTGTTGCTGACGTCCTCGAATGAGTGCATGCGGGTGGATGCTGGATCACCGAAGATTCGGGCTTGCATGCGGCGAATAAACGCCCTGCGGTGGGCGCGGATGAAGTCGTAGTCGACCTGCTCTTCTATGTTCATGTACCTGACCATGGTTCGTTCCTCACTTAGGCTGTGGAGAGTTTCCGTTCGCGCCATCTAATGTGGCGAAGGCGATCGCCTGTAAGTCCTCAGTATCGAGGAACAGGGCGAGTTCCCAGCTCAGATCGCGCACCACGTAGGGCCTCGTTTCACGGTTCTCGCGCGCCATCTTTTCCAGGCGGGCCACCGCTACTTCGTGCCGGATCTCTTCGGGGTGTTGGTGCCAGACCTCGTATTCGGCCAATCCGTACATCTCGTTCTCCTCTCTGTGTCCTCGATCAGCTTTCGTCTCTGCTCTATCGCTGTTCTCCTGGTCGCCCCTCCTTCTCCCTCGATCCTGGTCATGTCCGTTTGTCTAACGGCAATCTAGAGGGGGCTGCTCCCGGCAACGCTCGAGTGAGAAAAATCCAGAAGGACGTGCCCTCGAAGCGGTTCTCTTGGGAACTCGAGCTTCCAAACGCTGCGGCCTCAGACAATAGGTTTCTCTCAGGCGGCCGCACTCCCCGGCTGCCATGCGGACAGCTCGGTAACCCTCACGCCCTTGGAGACCAGCACCAGGTTGATCTGCCCGGCCCAGGCGGGATCGGCCTCCAGCAGAAGAGCGCCATCCGTGGTGCGCTCCACCCTAACCATCTTCTGGGAGAGCTCCTCGGCTCGCTCCAGGGGCTCGGCCCTCACCAACAACCTTCCTGCTCCGTTTCCGTTCACTTGCGTCTTCTTCGGTTCCATCACGATCTCCTTTCGCTTGGTTTTCCTAGAGGCACTCTAGAGGGGGGTGCTCTCGGAAACGCTCTCGGTAGCGCTCTCGGAAACGCTCAAATCAGGAAAAAAAGAGAGAAAATCTAGAAAAAAGTGTCCTCGAAGCGGTTCTCGGAAGCTCAAGCTCCCAAAAGCCGTGGCTGCGGGCTACCGGTATCAGGCTTCGGGAAGCCGGCGCAACCGGGCTTGGGGAGGCACTCCCTGATACTCGTACGTAATCGGGTAGATCAGTTGTGGTAGGAGGCGCGGAGATCCCGCGGCAGTGGATTCCCGCTCTCCGCTTTCGCGAGGACAGGCCCCGCGGGAATGACGGGTGATAGGCCGCGGGAATGAGGGAGTTCTCTCATGCCGGGAGCAAAGGGGTATGGCTCGCGCCCGCGCAGCTTCTACACCTCGGAGGTGATCACGCGTGTTCCGTACAGAGTGGGAAAAGGATCGCGCAGGGGAAGGCCGCACGGGAAAGAGAGCCGAGAACAAAGAGCGCCAAGGTAAGAACCCCGACCTCCCACTCCCTACTCCTCTGAGCGCCCCTCCCGCAGTCCTTCGTAGAGCGCGACCGTATCGGGGGCGGGTGCGGAGCCCAACTCGTCTTCTAGCAACCCTACCAGCTCCTCGTAGTGCCTCAGAGCCCTCCCCCTCTCCCCCATAGCAGCCTGGGAGCGCATAAGCCCCCGGTGAGCCTCCTCGAGGAAGCGGTCGTGGGAGATGGCCCTCCTGTAAGCTTCGGCCGCCTCGGCGTGACGCTCCTGGGCCACGAGCAGCCCTCCGAGCATCAGCAGTGCCTCCTGGAAGGCACGCCTGAGCTCCTCCTGGCGGGCAAAAGCCCACTCGCCTTCCACCGCCAGGTCCTCAAGGAAGTCGCCCCCGCATAGGTCGGCTGCCTCCTGCAGGTGCCCGATCGCCCGCTCGGGCGCCTCTGACTGCACCCGACGGGCCTCAGAGAGGTTCGCCTCGAAGGCCTCCACGTCGTAGGAGTAGGAGAGCGAGCGCTCGAAGGCGTAGCGTCCCTTGCGGAAGGAGACCCACTCTTTGCCCCCTAGAGCCCGCCTCAGGCGGTAGAGGGTGTCGTGGAAGCTGCTTCTAAGCTGGGATGTTGAGGCCTCGGGCCAGAGGGCGAGGCCTATCTGCTCCTTGGTGCGTCCCTCGGGGTGGGAGAGCAGGTAGTAGAGCAGCTCGCGGGACTTGTGGATCCAGTCGGGGGAATCCAGGGTGCGCCCGCCCTTCTCCACGCGCGCCGCACCGAGGGCGAAGACGCGCACCCCGGCCGACCCGGCGGCGTTCTCTGGCGGCAAGACCGTCCCGGCGGCGGCAGGGTTGGAGTCCTCCTCGTGGGGCGCCTCCTGGGGTTCTTCGAGGGCGTACTCTATGGCCTGCTCGGGGTCCATGGCACGCCCTTCGTCCAGGGCCGCCTCGAAGGCCGCCTCGCCGAGCTTGGCCCTTACTTCGGCCTTGACGCGCCCGTATAGGGAGGGGTCGAACAACTGGTAGTAGGGGTGCCCGCGCAACCCTATGGCGGAGATCAGGGCCTCCGACGCCCCCAGCAGCCGCGCAGCCCGCAAGACCTCGCCCCGTGCCCCTGCAACGATGCCCAACCCCTCCAAGATGTGGGCGACGTTCCCCCGATCCCCCAACTCCTCGGACGGGGCGATGCCCTCCGCAAACCTGCGGACGGCCGTGTCGTAATCGCCGCCGGCGAGCGCCAGTTGCGCCAGGTTGAAGAGCGTGACGATGATGCTCCTCCTGTCGCCTGTGCTCCGGCCCAGGGTCAACCCTTCCTCGAACCTCCGCCGGGCCCCTTCGTGGTCGCCCTCGAGGAGCACAACCGTCCCGAATAAGGTGTGCGTCTGCGCCACCGATCCGTCCTCGCCGGCCTCGCGGAAGAGCGGCGGCGCCTCCTCCAGGTGCTCCCTGGCCGCCTCGAGGTCGCCCCGGTGCGTCGCCAACAGGCCGAAGCCCAGGTGCGCGTTGGCCTCCGCGAGCGCGTCCCAACCGACCTCCCGGGAGAGCTCCATAAGCTCCCCGCAAAGCCGATAGAGAACCTCGCTGTCGCCCTGTCCGTAGACCATCGCCCCGGAGACTATGATCGTCCGGATCCGCAACCACGGCGGGAGCTCGTTCCTCCTCAGGAGGATCGGCTCCGTCCACCTCCTGCCTTCGGGCTGGTAGTTGCGGATCCACCAGAACATATACAGCGCCCAGCCCAACCTGGCGGCGGTCACGATCTCGTCTGCGGAAAGCGCCCACGAGAGGGCGCCGCGCAGGTTGCCGTTCTCCTTCTCCAACCTCCGCAGCCACTCCACCTGCGGCGCCGCCCTGAGATTCGGACGCGCTTCCTCCGCTAAGGCCACAAAGAACGCGGCGTGCCGGCGGCGGGTCTCCTCGGCCTCGCCCGCCTCCACGAGGCGTTCGAGCGCGTACTGCCTGACCGTCTCAAGCATCCTGTAGCGAACCGCGCCCTGAGTTTCTGCCTCGGCCACCACCAGCGACTTGTCTACCAGTTGGGAGAGCAGGTCCAACACTAGCCCCGCCTCCACCGATTCTCCGGTCCCGACCGCCTCGGCGGCCTCAAGCGTCCAGCCCCCGGCGAACACCGAGAGTCGGTGGAACAATACCCGTTCGACCTCGCTCAAGAGCCCGTAGCTCCACTGCAGGGTCGCCCTGAGCGTCTTGTGGCGCGCAGCCGCCGAGCGATCACCCGTGGTCAGAAGCCTCAAGGGGTCCTCCAGCTTCTCCGAGATCTGCTCGGCCGAGAGCACCCTGGTCCTCGCCGCCGCAAGCTCTATGGCAAGCGGTATGCCGTCCAACCCGCGGCAAAGTCGCGCTACCGCCGCAGCATTACGCTCGGTCAGCGCGAAGCCAGAATCGACGGCCTTCGCCCGCTCCACGAAGAGGCCGACCGCCTCGTAGCGCATGAGCTCTGCGAAAAGAAGCCGTTCCCTGGAGTCGGGCAGGGACAGACTGGGCACCGGCCAGCTACACTCGCCGGAAATGCGCAAAGGCTCCCTGCTGGTCGCAAGGATCTCCAGGTCCGGGCAGGCCCTCAGCAGGGTATCGGCGAGCGCGGCGCACCCCTCAACCAGGTGCTCGCAGTTGTCCAGTACCACGAGAGTCCTGCGTGGCGCTAGATGCTCAACGAGGGCTTCTATCGGCGAAAGGTCCTGCGCCTCGCGTAGGCCCAGCGCCTGTGCCACCGCCGCGGGCACGAGATCCGGCTCGGAGATGGAGGCAAGCTCCACCCACCACACCCCGTCCTCGAACCCTTCGACCACATCCTGGGCAACCGCCAGGGCGAGGCGCGTCTTTCCGGCCCCCCCTGGGCCGCAGAGCGTCAGGAGGCGCCGCTCTGAGAGCAGCCTCTTGACCTCGGCTATCTCCCTCTCTCGCCCTACGAAGCTGCTCAGCTCCAGCGGCAGGTTGTCGATCGGGCGAGTCGGGAGGTGCGTCCGGGGGAAGGCTACCACGGAGCCGCTCTTGTCCCGTTGCCGGAGGGCATCCTCGCGAGTGGAGTGGTTAGTCTCGTCAGACACCAGTGTCTCCTCCAGAGGACCCGCTTGCGCGAGCAGGGTCGGGCACGAAGCAGAAGGTCGCTCTCTGAACCGCTAGATCTGACACGGGCCCTTTCCTCCGATGCCGGGCAATCCCTACTATCAATAATTGTACCTATTGTTCGCTTGGAACGGTATCTCTAGTGACGAGCGCGATCGAAGTCGGCCGAAGACGGTGCCATCGCAGACCAAACCAAGACGTGCCTATGTTCATCAACCCGGCGGAACGCGGGTCGCGCGGGAGGCCCCGCGGGCGATGTAGCGACGCTCCTATATTCAAGTGACTCGGGTCACATCGACAAGGCTACGTCGTCGACACCCCGATCGGGGGAGGCGAGGTGGCAGGAACCAGTACCCGGTAGACTTCTCGGGCGATGTACCGTTTAAGGCACCTCATGATCTCCCTCCGGGACTTTCCCTCCGCGGTGCGACGGGCGACGTAGCGGCGGGTGCGCTCGTCGATGCGCATACGCACCACGCAGATCAGGTGCAGGGCGCGATTGGCGTCGCGGTTGCCGCCCCTGTTGAGGCGGTGACGCACGACCTTACCGGATGAGGCTTCCACGGGAGAGACGCCGCAGAGGCTGGCGAAGGAGGCTTCACTGCCCAACCTCTCTGGGTTGTCTCCCACGGTTAACAACAGCGTCGCTGCGTGATCCGTACCGATGCCCGGAAGGGAGATCAGCTCCGGAGCCGCCTCGGCGACCAAGTGATCGAGTTGCGCGTCGAGTTCGGAGACCTCCACCGAAAGAGCCCGGTAACGCCGAGCTACCGAGCGAAGGGCGAACCTGGTGGCCGACTCTACGTCTTCGGGATCGTCCCCAAGGCGGAAGCGGG